>DNJW01000154.1:0-4314 GCA_003488965.1 Lachnospiraceae bacterium
AGGAGAGCAGATACTCCTGCACCAGATTGCTGTCCTGATATTCATCAATCAATATCTCTTCAAAATAATCCCGGTAATCCAGCGCCGTCCGGCTCGGTTCATAAGCCTTCCCCTTTGTGCCGTTTTCCGCTTTCCTTACCAGAATGGAAAGCGCCAGATGTTCCATATCAGAAAAATCAATGATATTGCTTTCCCTCTTCTTTTTGTCCAGAGCCTCTTTAAATGCCAGCGTCAAATCAATCAAAGAAGAAACTGCCCCGCTGCTCCCTTTCATATACTCTACCGCTGTTTCAGGCGGGGCCGGGAAAAATTTTCCGCATAGACGCTTCACCGTATCTTTTATCTCTTTGCGTATCTCCTGTACCATTTCTCTCTTCTGCAAAGATACGGAAGGATCCCGCTTGGAAGGAAGCCTGCCGAAACTCATCCCCTGAAAAAGGGCATAACCTTCCTCATAACGCCTTGCCGATACCAGCCTGCGCAGCCCTTCCGCCTCTGTCTCCAGCACTTCGCCGTACATATAAGGTCCGTCCGGCTGGCTGCAGATTTTTATGCATTCCTCCAGCTTCAGCAGACAGTCCTCCGCCATCAGGGACGCCTGCTCCATACCGAACCGGATAAACTCCTTTTTTTCCAGTTCCCCCGTATCCTCAGCCAGATAATCCTTTTTCCTTTCCTCCAGCCACTCTTCGGGCCAAGGATTGCTTTCCGCGAACTGGTACAGCTTTAAAATATGTTCTTCTATGGCATCGTCACGGTTTCCCGTACTGAAATATTCCACACAATGCAGGAAATCCTCGTCCTTCTGTGCAAACCGTTCTTCCAGAAGTTCCTTCATCACGTCCTGCTTCATCAGCCTCAGTTCCCCTTCATCCGCCACCCGGAAACCGGGATCCAGACCGATGTCATTGAAATTATTCCGTATGACAAACATGCAGAAGCTGTCAATGGTAGTAATCAGAGCGTTATGCACCAAAGTCGCCTGCTTCTGCAAATGCTCGTTATCCGGCTCCTCTTCCAGTCTCTTGCCGATAGCCGCCCCAATCCTTTCCCTCATCTCCGCTGCCGCCGCATTGGTAAAGGTTACCACCAGAAGTCTGTCAATATCAACCGGCTTTCTTTTATCGCTGACCATTTTCACAATACGCTCCGTTAAAACAGCCGTCTTCCCGGAACCGGCTGCTGCCGATACCAATATATTGCTTCCATGGACATCAATCACCTGCTGCTGCTCCGGCGTATACGTTATTCCCATACAAAATCCTGCCTTTCTTTATTCCAGAGGAGCAGCAGTATTCTTTTCCCGCATCTTCTCCATAACCTCTTCTGCTCCCATCTCTCCCAGATTCCTGTAATGATAGCCCGGAATTCTTCCGTCAAAGCCGCAGACCGGACGAAAACTGCAATAATCGCAGGCACTATCCGTTCCCTGTTTATAAGGGTCTATGGCAATCTTTCCCTCCAATATTTCAGTGCCGATTTCCTTTACCTTCTGATTCACATATCTGGATATTTCCTGAAGCTCCTCTTCGTTTATGACACTGGATTTGACACTCAGGCTTCCGTCCTTTTTCCGCTCTAATGGCAGAATATCGGACTTATCCGTAAATTCTCCGTCCAAATATGCGATAACAGCGTCATTTTTATTGACTACCCCGGTCATACGGAGTTCTTTCTTAAGCAAGGCATCCAATTCCTCCGCAGTTACTTCTCCGTCAAACTTCACCATCGGATCCGCCACATGATAATACAGAAGCGCTGCCGGAACCACCTTTTTATCCGGATTTTTCTTTTTTTCCATTTCCACCGCCGCATTCATATAAACCACCAGCTGCAGCTGGAGTCCGTAATACAATGCAGCCAGATTAAACTTTCTATTGCCGGACTTATAATCAATTACCTTCACATAGATATTTCCGTCCGCTTCACAAGTATCAATCCTGTCGATTCTGCCCCTGAGCTTCATTTTTTCTTCTTTCGATAAAGCAATATTTACCGATTCCAAATCCTCCGCCATAGTAAAGGAAACTTCCACATTTTCCGGTATGAAGCTGCCCTTTTTCAACTGATACTGCAGCGTATTCACCGCCCTTTTTAATATGCGGTGCATCCTTTCAATGGCATACTCGTTTCTCGCGCTGCTATATAATACGGTTTCTCCATAAGCGGATGCATATTCCTCCAGCGTCTCTTTTAATATCCGGTCCGCATCCTCTTCTCCAAAATCAAACCAGGTATATCCGTTCTCCTGCAGTTTTCCTGTAAATTTTTCCAGCACACCATGGAACATATTCCCCATATCCGCCGCTTCAAATCCATATTCCTCCCTCTCCTTCAGCGACAGCCCGTATTGAAGAAAATGGGCATAAGCACAGGAAGCATATTTTTCCAGACGGCTCACACTGCCAAGAAGCATCTGCCCATACAGCAGTCTAGCCAGTTTCTTTCCTAAGGACTTCTCCTGATAACGGATAAAGGCACCGTCCACTAAATGCCTGGTTTCTTCCTCATACTCTTTATCTGCCCGGTAGATATGATATAGCGTAAAAAATTTTCTTTCTTCCTCCTCCCCCATCGCTCCTGCCGCATAGTTGCGCAGCATTTCCGTAAAATAATCCATCCCTGCCTTCTTCGACTCTATCTGCTCTTCAAAACTTCTTTGCTCCGGTCTTGCAAGCGGCAATGCAGGAAACAGTTTCTTCACCGTATCAATAAGATATGCCGGACGGATACTCTTTCCCTCATTATTCACTTTACAGTAAGACAGATACAGCCGCTCCGACGGCTTCGTCATATTCATATACAGATAAAGCCGCTGTATGTACATCTGCTGTCTGGGGGAAGGCGCCAGTTCATAGGGCGACTCTTTCAAAAACTCTCTGTCAATATCGGAAATAATCCCGCCGCTTCCCGTATTTTTCGGTATATTGCCGTCATTAATACCAACAAAAAACAAAACTTTGATTTTATTCAGCCTTGTCCTTTCAATATCTCCCACTACCACCCGGTCTACATTCTGAGGAATGGTTCCCACCTGAATCTCCCCAAATCCCGCATCCAGAATATCCGCAAATTCCTTCATGCTCATTTTTTCTTCTCCCAGCAGGCTCTCTATCTGATCCAGCAAATCCATAACCAGACGGTAAATCTGCCCGTATTCCCTGGCTCTGGACATTTCCCCTCTGTTCTGGAACATTTTTTCATAGGCCGCCAGTTTTTCCTGTACCCGGTTCTCTGTAATAAAATAATACAATGCCCTTATTTTTTCTCCTGCCGTTCCTGTTCCTCTTTCCATCAAGGGAACAAACTGCTCCAGTATGGAAAGCCGCATCCGGTTAAAGGAAGCCAGTTCCTCTTCTCCCGTTCCTTCCGGCATTGCCGTAAAAAGCGAGGACCATTTCTTCCTGCCGCTGATACCGCAGGCAATGACATAGTTCTCCAGCTTATCGGTATCCTCCCTGGCAAACCCGGTAAGCCCGCTGCGCAGATAATGGAATACGGACTGATAGGAAAAATTGTCCATCACCAGCTTCAGGGCACTCCTGATATACTCGATAAAGGGATTTAACAGAATTCCTTTTGTATAGTCCATATAAACGGGAATGTCAAATTTCTCCGCCTCCGTTTCCACATGGGCGGCATAAGTCTCCAGATTTCCGGTTACAATAGCAAAATCCCGGTAGCAATACTCTTTCTTGCGGATTAACTCCCGTATTTTAATACAAATCTGCCTTATCTCCTCCCCCGGAGAAGAAGCCTCTATCATATGTATGGCTTTATTTTCCCCTTGATAAGCCTTTGCCGGATAACGGAACAGATATTTTTCCAGATGCTGCATTTCCTGATTTCCTGCAAATCTGGGCAATTCCTCCACCCAGCGCACTTCTCCTTCATATCCCCCGCTTCCCTGTCCGGCCAAGGGCTTCCCTTCCCGTATAAATACATCCCTGCCTCTCGGAACCCCTTCTTCCTCCGCCAGCCGGATCAAATCCGCCGCAGTCTTTTTGCTCAGATAAAAAAGCTGCTGCTCTCCCCTCACCGCATAAGGATTTTCTTCCCTGCCATCCATCACAGCCGTTACAATGACCTCTTTCGCCATTCCCATAATCCGTTGGACCAGACGGCTTTGGACAGGCGTAAAACCGGTAAATCCGTCCAATGCCACTACGCTGTTTCTGATAAGCCTAGATTTCGGCAGCATCCGGCAGAGCAAATCCAGCGTTTCTTCCGTTGTGATATATTTTTCCTGAATGAACAACAGGAAATTTTTATAAAGCACTCCCAAATCTTTTAATTTATAATAAAGAGCCCCTC
>DNJW01000154.1:4632-15659 GCA_003488965.1 Lachnospiraceae bacterium
TAATTTATAATAAAGAGCCCCTCTTTTCTTTGCAAACTCAGTCAGTTCTTCCAGTTCCTTCACACCGATGCCGTACTGCATAAATTCGGACACTGCCGATTTTACTTCATGAATATAACCGATTTTATTTAAATTGCTGCCGATTACAGGCATATCCTCTTCGATATTCTCCGCCACCTTGCGCAGCACAAGGCTTTTCCCCGTATCATCCAGCACGGTACGCCCATCACCGCCCACTTCCTCCAATATCCTGTGGGCAAGCCTGCCGAAGCTGAGTACGTCAATGTTCATAATTCCCTTCTTCGGATGCGCCTTGACCAGATCCATCTGCGTCTGCATCGTAAACTGATCCGGCACAATTACCAGAAAATCCGTTTCCGCATCCTCCACGGAACGGTTCACAATTTCTTCATGCAATCCCGTACTTTTTCCTGACCCTGAAGCCCCAAAATAAAATCTAAGTCCCATGCTGCCTCCCTTTACAAATAAGGAATCATCTCCCTCACCGATTCAAAAATCAAATCCGGTTTTATCTCCGATTCCGCCGCGTCTTCAAGACCGGCCTCCCCGCTTAGTACTAATATCCCTTTCAGCCCGTTCTTTTTTCCTGCCGCAACATCCGTATAAAGCCTGTCGCCAACCATAGCCATCTTCTCCCTCTCCGTACCGGTTCTTCCAATCAGATAATCAATAATATCCCCATTGGGCTTTCCGATAATACGGTCCGGATACCGGCCCGCAGAGGCATGGATAAAGGCATGGATTGCTCCTGCATCCGGGATAAATCCGTCCTCCGTAGGGCAGTTATAATCCGGGTGGGTAGAAATATAAGGCAGTCCTTTCCGCACAAAATCACATACCCTGCACATCTTTCCGTAGTCCAAGGTAGTGTCAAATGCCGTCACCGCCACATCAGGACATTCTTCTTCCAGTACAATTCCTTCTTCCTTAAACTCTTGTTTCAGCAAATCGTTTCCCAGCAAAAACACCTTTTTCCCCGCATAATGCTTTTTCAAATAAGCAATTGCCGCCTGCCCGGAAGTAATGATTTTATCCTTCCCGGTTTCCAGTCCCATACGCCGCAGCTTCTCCACATAAACCTCAGGGCTTTTAGAAGAATTATTGGTTAAAAATACATACCGTTTTCCCACACGCTCTATCTCTTTCAGAAAATCCCTGGCCCCGTCTATCCACTGCTCCCCCAGATAAACGGTTCCGTCCATGTCCAGGGCAAAGCACTCGATATTCTTCAGCAGCCCCTCCTCATCCTTATTGATTTTCTGTTCTGTTTTCAAAAACACAGCTTCCGGAAACCTTTTTTCCTTAAGAGGCTTCCTCTCAGGCCAATCCCCCTTTTGCACATTTTTCCCCGTCCCTTCCTCTTTGCCTCTCCTATACCAGTATAATCTATTGTTCTCAAATCCGCTCTCTACTTCCCCCCGCTCTTTCATCCATGACAGATAGGAACGCAGCGTAGCCCCCGCCAGCACATACTGGTTTTCATCCATTTTCATCCCATAATAGTCAAAAACCCTTTGAATGACATCCTCCGTTCCCGCTTTTTCCCCACAGATTCCCTTCAGCACATCCGCAATTTCAAATACCTTATCTTTATTTGCTTTTACAATATGCCCCATATCTGTATAAATTTCCCCATGGGACGGAACAAATACCTTTCCCTCTAATTTTTCCAGTCTGTCCAGACTCGCCAAATACTCCCCCACATCATATAAAAAGGGAACCTGATATTTCTCCATAATCTTTTCCCCGGTCACCCCGTCCGCCACAAACCAGACGCCGTCCCCGGTTCCAAATGCCGACATGGAAAAAGAATGCCCGTCAATACGCACCGTCTCCATTCCCTCCGGCAGAGTATTTTCCGTCAATTCCTCCACCCGGCTTGTCTGTGCCAGAAGAAATTTATTTTTTAACTCCTTATAAGGGCTCCCCCCATAAAGAAAAGCAGACTCCAGAAACGTATTCTCGGCAAAAATCCTATCCGTTCCCGCGCAATACGCCTTACACCCCGTCCTATCCTGAATGACCCTGTTTCCTCCCACATGGTCCGCATGGGAATGGGTATTCAATATCATTTCCGGCCGCCATCCGTTCTCTGCCAGAACCTTAAGCACCTTCCTCCCCGCATCCTTATCATTCCCGCTGTCAATCAGACAGACCCTCTCCTCATCTATTCTATAAATCCCAATCTTGGATGGACAATCAATATAATACGTCCTCTCCCCAGCCCGAACCAACTCGTACATGTTTCCTCTCCCTCTTATAAAAAGCATCTGGAGCCGCTCTCCAAATGCTTCCCATCCTAAACTAATTTTATAGAAAACCCCTTATATATGCCAACCGGCACATCTTCCCCGAAAGAAAACTCTTCCACCGTATCATATCCAAAATTATAAACCGTAATCCGATTCCTTTCGGCATCGACAATCCAATATTCTTTCACACCCGCATTCCGATACTTAAATAGCTTTATCAGATAATCCATGCGCCTGCTTCCTGAAGAAACAATCTCTATAATCCAATCCGGCGAACCATGGCATCCCTTATCATCCAGTTTTTCGGTATCGCAAATAACAGAAATATCCGGTTCTACATAATTGATATCATCATCTAAAAATACGGCAAACGGGGCTGTATATATTTCACATCGCCCGTCACTGGCCTCAATATAATTTCCTATTATTCTTGATAAAAAAGCGCTAATCTTCTGATGCATCCGATTGGGAGCGGCCATGTAATAAATCTGTCCGTCAATCAGTTCTGCCCGTTCCCCCTCCGGTAAATTATAAATATCTTCTATCGTATACATTTCATTTTTTCTCAAAGAATCCAATATTTCCACCTCTGTTTCCAATGATATGGCAAAGTAAGTACTTCTCACACTCCCCCATGCCGTCTCCCGGCGGCACAAATCATCCATGGGGCTGCACAATTGAGTGAGGAAGATTTATCTTCCCCACTCGCCGCGCGGGGCGCATGTTGCGCCAGCAGCTATTTTCCTCTTGCGCCGCTAGGCGCAAACTACAAAAACGGGCAGCATACCCGCTGCCCATTATTATACTCTTTATGCCATGGAAAGCTGTATAATTGTTTCCATATCCCTAATCAGTTCTCTGGAATAGTTTTCCGCCTCTTTATAAATATTTGCCGCCCTCATATAATCGTCATTCTGCAATGCTTTTATCACTTCCGCACCAAACTGATGAAATCTCTGATGCTTTGCACCAAGCCCTTCCCATACTGTTTCCGCTCCCGGTATATCGGGCTTCATTGCATAATAGAAGTGACCGAACCCGCACTTGGATGAATCCAGCTGAAGCGGAATAATCTCTCTTCCGCTCACCATCTTCCTCAAACTGCCGAGCCATACCTTATGTGCATTAATCGCATTTTTCAGATATTGTGCAAACTCCTGACGTTCCAGATGATAGAACGCGTCTTTTGCCATACCGCCCATCTGTTTTACTGCCCCGTCCAGAGTCTTTTCTATTTCTTCCACCGGTTCTACGGCTTTCTGCAGCTTGACGCTTACGTCCTTCATAAATACCGTGTTGTTTCTAATCTGGTTCTCCATCTCCGCCATCGAACTGCTGATTTCCTCGCTAAGGCCTGCAAGAGAACTGATAGAATCATCCACCTTGGCTACATGGCTCTGGTTCTCGCTGTTCAATTCCCACACATTTCCAATCATTTCCGTCATGGTGCCTAAAGATTCTATGGTATTTTCGGCACTCTTTGTGCTCTTCTGGGATGCTGCCCTGATGCCCTCCACAAATTTACCCATGTCCCCGGTTAATTTCTGGGTCTGCTCCGCCAGCCCGCGGATTTCATCCGCAACCACCGCAAAACCTTTACCCGCTTCGCCGGCTCTTGCCGCCTCAATAGATGCATTCAATGCCAAAAGGTTTGTCTGCATCGATATCGCATCAATCCCGGCAATTACCTCATTCATACGGGCAATCACGTCAAACAGTTCGTTCATATCCTTCTGCATTTCTCTGGAAATCTCAATTGTCTGACCGGATAATTCCTTAATTGATGTCAGTTTATTCTGCCCCACCTCTATTTTCTTATTCACCTCATTCATCTCTTCAGACACGTGAATAATCGTATTGGTCAGTTCCTCCTGGCTGTTCGTCCTTCCCTCCGAAACTGCCGAATTTTCTATCGCCCCAAAGATAGACTCCGTAGCTGCTGCCACATTACGGGCTATTTCCATAATCTGATCCGTATGATGCTGCATCGTTAAATCAAGAGAACTAATCTGCATTACGGCCTTGATGTTCTTATCCAAAACCTCTGCAAACTGCTTTCTCCCGTTCACCAGCCTATTATAAATATCCCCCAGTTCCGGCGCCTTCGAATAATCTTCCGCCTTCAGTTCTGAAACTGCTTTCATAAGCACCGCTTTTTTCTTTCCAACAGCCATATTTAACCTCATTCTCTCCAACTTAATAAGTTCATTTGCCTACATCTTTTACGCAAGTACTCCTATCTATAGTTTTCACTAAATCGCGGAGAATGTCAATACCTTTTCTTTAATTCTGACAATAGAAAAAATATTACTGTACACATGTTGCCTGCCGTCCATACAGTCAGAGAAAACATTTCTACGGAAGCCCCGCTTTCGCTTCACAAAAAAACGCAGCAGACGCTAGGTTCGACAAGACCTCACCAAGCGCTGGCGTTTTTTGAGAGGCTCCTTAAGAAATGTTTTCTCTGGCTGTACGGACGGCAGGCAACATGTGAACAGTGACGCTGTTTTTACGGAGGCGGCATCTTCTGGGGCACACTGACCGTATTCCGGTATTCATTGGCTGATACCCCTACCTGTTTCTTAAAAACCCGGGAAAAATGTGCCATATCAAGAAATCCTACCGCCTCGGCAATATCTCCGATTCGAAGGGAAGGATTTTCCAGAAGTTTCTTTGCCTGTTCCATCCGGACCCGGTTCAGTATTTCCGAAAAATTCTGTCCCGTATATTTATTCAGCAGTTTGCTCAAATGCCACTGGCTTACATAGACATTGTCCGCCACATCCGCCAGTTTCAGCCTTTCTGCATAATTTGCCTCTATAAATGCCAGAGCGTTTTTAACGATAAAGCTGCTTGCTGCGCTTTCCAGTTCTTCCTTTTCTTCCGTTTCTTTCTCTGTTCCTGCATCCGGTTCTCCCCCGGCCTTCCCTTCCGTTTCGGAAACCGCCGTTCTATTTCCCAGCCGCCCCAGCATGGCTTCAATCGCTTCATTCAGTTCATCCATTTTAGAGGGCTTCAGCAAAAAACGGCATACTCCCAGCCGGATTGCTTCCTGGGCATAATCAAAATCACGGTATCCGGTCAGTATGGTAATTTCCATATTAGGGAATTCGGACTTTAACGCCGCAATCATGCTCAGTCCATCCATCTTGGGCATACATATATCCGAAATCAGCACATCCGGCTTTTCCCTGCGTATCAGTTCCATCCCTTCCACGCCGTTATAAGCCGTCCCCGCCACTACGCAGCCCAGCTCATTCCACTTTACCGTTTTCTCCAAGCCCTTGACAATTATCGGCTCATCATCAATAATCACAACCTTATACATAATGCCCCCTAACCTTTGACCGCCCCCGCCGTCAGACCTTTCACTATATATTTCTGCAGGAACAAATATACAATCAGCAGCGGAAATACAATCAGCGACACACTGGATGCCATCAGCCCGTAGTTTGTACCTTCCTGGGAAGTCAGCAGGCTGAGGAGAACCGTTACCGAATATTCCGGTTTCGTCTTTAAGAAAAATGACTGGGTAAACAGGTCATTGTAACTCCACAAAAAGGAAAAAATACCGATTGTCGCAAAGGAAGGTTTGCAAAGAGGCATAACTACCTTAAAGAAAAGCTGGAAAACATTGCATCCTTCCATATATGCCGCCTCCTCCAGTTCCACCGGCAGCCCTGCAATATAGCCCCGCAGCACGACGATGGCAAAGGAAAGGTTTCCTGCTATCTGGGGCAGTATTACAGCAAGCAGGGATTTAGGAATCTGGTTTGTATTTGCCAGTCCAATCACGTTCATCATGCGGATAACCGGAATAATCGTAGCGAATGCGGGAAACATCATCCCGGCTACTACCATACTGTTTAACAGCCCTTTCATTTTAAAATCATATCTTACCAGCGCATAAGATGCAAGACCGGAAAGCAGAATAACCGCCGCCGCCACACTGAGGGAAATCACAATACTGTTTCTGTATGCCCCCAGAATATTTACCCGTTCAAAAGCGGTTTTATAATTATCCAGCGTAAATAATTCTCCCAACGGAAGAGAAAAAGAATCCGAACGGATGAGCTTTTTGTTTTTAAAGGAATTCATCAGAATCCAGAACAGCGGGTATATGGTTGTCAGCGCCCATGCCGTCAGCACAACATAAACTCCTGCTATTCCCAAGGAAACTTTATGCTGCTTTTTCTTTGTTTTATAATTTGTCCCTGCCATGGCCCTTTCCTCCTAATAATCCTTCTCTTTAAAAACAGCATTTACAATTCTTGCCGTAATCACACCCAGAATAACAATCAGCACCGATATTGCCGAGCTGTAATCCACATTATGGGATTCAAACGCATGGTAATACATATAGGTCCCCGTCAGCCATGTGCTGTTGCTGGGCATTCCCTTTGGAAACATAATCCAGGGCAAATCGAATACTTTCAGCGCGCCTGTTACTGCCAATACTCCGCAGGTACAGATTACATTGTGCAGAAGAGGCAGAGAAATGTAGCGTACCCTCTGCAGTCTGGATGCCCCGTCAATCGTTGCCGCTTCATATAAATCATCCGATATATTATTCAGTCCCGTAATGAGAATGATAAAATAAAACCCTACATACTGCCATGTTACCGGAATCATCATCGTCAGCATAGCATGGGCATTATCCTTAAAATCAACAAGCTTTGCCGCACCGAATATCTCCCTCATCTGGTTCAGCATCCCCTTGTCATACAGAAAAACAAGATTGAACAAAAGGCCCAGTGCAGTAGCCGCTATCACAATGGGGAAAAAATATACGGTCCTGAAAAACTTTTGTCCTTTCTTTATATTATCCACCATCAGTGCCAGAACAATCGCAATGCCCAGCTGCCCGATTACGGTAGCGGCTATCATTTTCACGGTATTTACCAGCGCTGTCCTGATATTGGCATCCTTGCAAAGCTCTACGTAATTGGTATACCACGGGTCATTCCATCCCTTAGCCGAAGAACCCAGATTATTAATCACCTTAAAGCTGTTAAGTATGTTCTGCATAAAAGGATAATACAGAAAAACAGCCAGGAACAAAAAAGCCGGAACCAGAAAGAAAATAACGGGTTTTTTATTTCTATATATATTTGAACTCATAACAGTAACTATGCTCCTTTCCCAATTTCCTGTTCTTCCTAAAAGCTTGAGCGGAGAAAATACCCTTCTCCGCCCTTGCTATAATCAGTCAATATGATTTATTCCTGCTGCCCTGCCGCTACCAGATCCAGCAATTCGGCTACCGCTGCTGCGATATCAGCCTTTCCTGTTACAATATCGGGCATACCGTTGAATACGGGAACTCTTGCCTCCTGAGTTACCTGGTCCTGTACGGCTCCTGCCATGCCGGTTGCCCCCTCTACCATGTCAAGCCCTGCCACTGCAAGAGAAGACAGCTGGGATTCATCTACCTGGGTTCCGTTTTTCAGCGCTGTGGCCGATACGCTTGCAAACTTGGATACCATTTCATCCGATGTCATATATGTAATAAAATCGACACATGCTTTCTGCTTTTCCGGGTCGTCCCATGCCTTCTTTGTAATATACCGTCCGGAAGAAAGGCCTCCGATAATATCCGTGGATTTACGGTTATTCTTGCCCGGTACATAAGTTACTGTAAAGTTATCAATATCATCCGTTGCCCCTTCGATTCCTCCGACTTTCCAGGAACCGTCAATTAAAAATGCCGCTTTGCCGTCAATAAACAGCTGGAAGGTTTCCCCGTCTGTTGCCGACAATGTATTTTCCGGCAAAAATCCCTTTTCATATAATGTCTTCATATCGCCGATGCCGCTTACCCATGCTTTTCCGTGCTCATCGTCCACAGACTCCGGAAGAATATTATGGGTCGCCGGTTCCAGATAATTATAAATGCAGAACTCAAACCAGTAATGGGGAATTTCTGCAAAAGAAGCTGCTATCGGCGTATATCCCGCATCTTTAATGGTCTGGCAGATATCCATAAATTCATCCCATGTGGTATCGGCTGTAGGAATATCCACACCCGCTGCCTCGCAGACCGCTTTATTTACAAACAGTCCTTCCCAATAGCCGTTAACGGGCACGGAATAATTTTTCCCGTCCACAGGGGAAGCTCCCATCATACCATCTTTCATGTTCGTCGCATAATCAGGATATACCTGGCGTATCTCTTCAATGGATACCACCTTTCCCGCTTCCACAAAAGGATTGGAATCCACACCGTTAAAATAGAAAAGCACATCCGGCTCCGAACCCATTTCGAAATCCGAAATAACCCTTGCCTTAAATGTTTCCGCCGAGGAGCCTGATGCATCGTTGATTGTATTGCCGGTTTTCTCCTGCCATGCAGCGATTGCCTCCTGATAATTTTCTGCATTTGTATCCTCGCCTGCATAAGTAGTCGTCACGTTCAAAGTAACCGGGCTTCCTCCGGAAGCGCTTTCCTCCGATGCACTTCCTGCCGTACTTTCCGTTGCAGCTTCCGCTGAACTTCCGCTCTGTTCCGGAGCATTTCCTGATGAACTGTTTCCGCAGGCTGTCAAAGATAATACCATCGCCCCTGTCAATAACATTGCCAACATTTTTTTCATTCTCATACCTCCCTTTACTGTCCCGGGCATCCGCTGCCCGTCTGGCTTAATACCTCTTATATATGTTTCATTTCTTATATCAATCATATAAAATAAGAAAGAAACAGGGAATTGTCAGGTTTGTTATTTCTTGTCTTTTATTGTTTATCTTCCCGGTATGCCGGTTTTCACGGCAGTTCTTCCCCGTCCGCCCTTACCGTAATCCGGCTGACCGTTTCCCCGTCTGCGGCATTGCTTACCGTAAGCCCGTAATTTTCCCCATAAATAATCTTGATTCTTCTGTTTACGTTCCTTATCCCCAAGCTTGCAGAACCAAATTCTCCCGGCTCATAGCCGTCCGACAGCAAAATCCCTATTTTTTCCTTATCAGCTTCCGTCATCAGCCCTGTATTGCGTACCTCTATTACCAGCCGCTCTTTTTCCCTGAATATGCAGATGGCAATTCTGCCCTCTGTTTGCCCGTTAATTCCATGCTCCACTGCATTCTCAATAATGGGCTGGATAATCAGACGCGGAACCTTCATCCCAAATAAACTCTCATCCACATCTTTTTCCACCTGCATCCGTTCTCCCAGCCGCTGGGAAATAATGAACAGATAAGCCTCCACATAAGACATCTCTTCCGCCAGCGTTACAAAACGCCTATGCCTTCTGTCCATGGTGGCTTCCAGCATAACGGACAAATTTTCAATCATCCGGCTGACCTTATAATTTTCATTAATCCTGGCTTCCCAATTAATGATTTCCAAGGCATTGTTCAGAAAATGAGGGTTGATTTGAGATTGCAGCGCCATAATCCTGGCATCCTTTAACGCCAGCTCTTCCGTATAAATCTTGTCAATCTGATACTGCAGCCTGGAGGACATATGGTTGAATGCCTCCTCCAGATATTCAAATTCCTGGCTGTTGGCATTCTTTTCTATCTGATACCCGAAATTTCCCTCTTCAATCGCATGGGATGCCTGAACCAGACTGCCGATGGGTCTTGTCACCTTCCTGCTGAAAAAAATAAATACAATGATAATCAGCGGAATCATAAACAAAATCAGTATAATAGAAATATATTTCACCACATATGCCCCGTCGATTACCGCCTGCCGGTCCAAGGCTATAATATAACCCACATAATGCCGGTCCGGTTTTCTTACCGCATACGCATAATATTCCTTTCCTTTCTTCATCAGACGGCATTCCCTGTTATTTTCCCCGAACAGTTCCGTACTGATTTCCGGCTTTCCTGCCAGCATCTGGTCATTGTCTCCTGTCAGATAGACATTATCCATATATATGGCACTTCCCACATAACCCCAGGTACTTTCCAGACTGCCGAATACCACTTCCTTGTTCAGCTCTATGGTCAGAACCGCATAGGGATGATACGCAGGAGTCATCAGATTACGCACCAGATATATCCTGCCTTCCACATTGATAATCGCCACATCGGTATCCAGCTTTGGATAAATTTCCAGCACCTGCGGCATCACTTTATCGGCAAATCTGCGGCTTGCCTGATAAACCGCATTGCTGGTTGCCCCTCTGTATGCGGTAAAATACTGCTCTTTCGGGTTGTCCGTAAAAAAAAGCGATGTAAAGGAAAAACTATCGTTATAGCAGTAATTCTGTTCCAGAAAAAGATTTAGCTTTTTACGCAGTTCCAGCAGATTTCCGTCCTTCTGGTATTCCGCATAGCACTCCTTGACAGTCGGAAGATAAGAAGCGACTCTGGAAGCTTCCACCGCCGCATCCATCCGCATCTCGCAGATTTTAATAGCATTGTCCGCCGATGTAACGATAGTACGTTCCGTCTGCAGATTAATTTTATCCGCTGCCACATAAAACATGATATATGCAATTACGGCAAGGGGAAGAAGCCAGCATAAAGTAATCAGCATAATCATACTCCATTTTAACGGCGCTTTTACCCATATTCTTTCCTGCACTTTTTCCCGCATCCGCCCTTTCGTCTTCCGCTCTGTTTCCTGTCCGTTTTTCTCCCCGGCCGTTTTGTCCATTCGATTTCTTTTTCTTATTTTCCCTGACCAGTCTCTTATCTTCATTGCTGCATTTCCTTTCCCCCGTACCTTTTATAGCCAATTGCGATACTCTGATTTTTCAATTACGAATTGTGCAGCTTGTATATTCCATAAGCAGACCCTTGATT
>DNJW01000243.1 GCA_003488965.1 Lachnospiraceae bacterium
CCGGACACGGAAGCGGGCAGGCGGAACATATAGTTACCAAAAAGACCTTCAGGCAGCCGCTGTCCCGTCCAGCTGCTGCCTGAAGGCTTCCCTTTCCTGTTGCTTCATCGTTTCTAATCGAATTTTTCTCCTAATGTTACCGTCACTGTCTTGCTGTCCCATCCGTCCGGGCTTCCCTGCATTATGGTGACCTCCACTGTATCTCCTACGGCATAATATTCCATTACCCTCAGCAAATCCTCCGCACTTCCTATTTTATTTCCGTCAAATTCCGTGATAATATTTCCCTTGCGGATGCCTGCCGCTTCCGCCCCTGTGCCCTCATACACCTGTGATACATATACTCCTTTGGGCATTCCGTAAATCTCTGCCATTTCATCCGCCACTGTACGGGGAGAAATTCCAAGATATCCTTTATTGTCTTCCGAAACCTTTGTCCTTGTCTCCTTAAGCATCAAATTTTCAATAATCGGTTTTGCCGCTGAAATCGGAATGGCATATCCCATGCCTTCCACTGCATTTCCGCCGATTTTATTTGAATTAATGCCGATTACCTCACCCTTAATATTCAAAAGGGCACCGCCTGAATTGCCCGGATTAATTGCGGCATCGGTCTGGATAAAGCTTGCTCCGTCTCCGTCGCTTTCGCCGCTTCCCAAAGGCGTAGACAAATCAATTACCCTATCCAGCGCACTGATAACTCCTAATGTTACGGACTGTCCGTATCCTAAAGCATTTCCTATAGCAATTGCAGGCTCTCCTACTACCAGACTGTCGGAATCCCCCAGCGTTGCCACTGCAATTGCTTCACGGGTTGCCGCATTTACATCCTTCATCGACACTGCAATGACTGCCAGATCCATCTCAGGATCAGAACCCTTCATCTGCGCTTCTGCTTCTTCTCCATCTGCAAACTGTACGATAAGCTTATCCGCATCTTCAATAACATGATAATTGGATACAATCAGCAGTTCCTCGTCATTTTCTCCTACAATAATCCCGGAACCGGCCGCTGTGGATTCGCTCCTCAGGGTCTGACCGAAATAAGACATTGTCTGTGTATAAGTATTATTAATGGAAACAATAGCCGGCATTACCTCCGAAGCCACATCGCTGACATCCATCACAATTGCCTTGCCGGCGTTGTCCGTTTTGCTTTTTATTTCTTCTATGCTGCCGGAACCGTCATTGGAAGCCTTTACCTCCTGCTCTGTCCCTTCCAGTCCTTCCGGCACTGCCCCGGTCCTCTCTGTCTCTTCTTTGCTGTCCAGCTGTCCGGTCGCAGTCCCGACTGCATAAAATCCGGCTGCTGCAAAAATCCCGAACAGAAGGCCAAAGCTTATGGCTGCCAGAGCCTTCTTCCAATAACCTCCTCCGCCCTTGTTTTTCTTTTCCTTCTTCGGCGGCGTCTGGTTCATGGAATACCCGCTGCTTTGGTAAAAATTCTCATATTCTCCTCTGTAACGGGGGCTTTCCTGACTGCTCCCGTTCGGGTTTTTCGATGTATCGCTGTCCTGATTGCCGGAATAATATCCGTAATCCCCCGGCTGCCCGCTGAAATTCCCGATACCCTGATTCACTTCCTTCGCTGTACTGTCAATTACATTTTTATTTTCATAATCATTGGGATAATTATTTCCATACATACTGACTACCTCTTTTCTTTTTTGATTCTAATGACAGTATATTTTCGAAATGTGTCTTTTTTGTGACAAAAATATGCGTTTTTTGTGGCGTAATTTTCTATTATATAAAAAATACGATCTCAACGCTCCTCCTCCGTTTTTCCATATCCTCTTGATTCATCTATTTTCCTTGCAGACTGAATCCTGCGGCTTTGTTCCCAATATTCCTTGCTCATTGTACATTTCAGTACTACTTTTTCCGGCAATACCCTATAATGCTTTCCCAGCAGATATCCGGCGTATTTAAAAGCACTATCTATATAAAGCTTCGGAATAAAACGTTTATTTTTGTTTTTCCACAAGTATGCCGCTGTTTTTTTTATCAGCACAGAACCTTCTCCCTCGGAAGAAACCGAGGCAAACACCTCCGGATGTTCTGCCTGGGAAACCCCTAAATCAAAATAACGGTGAAAATGTTGTGCGCAAGTATAATTATGGGAATGCACTACCCGTGCATCCGCCTCATACACAATTTTATAGCCTGCATTGATAGCTCCTGCAGCATACAGCATATCTTCATTAAAAATCGCATGTTTCACAAACCCTCCCAGTTCTTCATATATATCCCTTCTGTATGCGGCACATACATTGGAACAGAAAAAGGTCTTAATTCCCAGTTTTTCCACATCCTCCAAGGATTTTTCCTTTCTTTCGCCGGGATAATTAAAATTTCTGGCAAAACGTTCTATTGCACCGCTGTCCTTTGCCGCCACCTGCCTTGCATAGGACACCGCCACATCCTTTCTCTCCAACGGGGCAATCAGCTTTTCCACCAGATGCTCGTCTTCCGGCATAGCGTCCATGGTCATCATAATAAATACTGGAGCATCAGACTTCTTTACACCCTGTCTTCTTGTCATCCCATGATTAAATTCCTTCTTCGATAAATGGGTTACATAAACATTACGGTATTTCTCCAGAAAAGAAGTACCGTAAATCAGCCTGTCAAAAAATTTCTGCTCCGTATTCATTAAAATAATTTTATCAGGAGTTATCGTCTGATGCTGTAACTTGTCAATCAACATCAAAAAGCTTTTCCCCGGTTTATATACCGGTATAATCACATCTACCCTTCTCACCCTAACCTCCATGATTCCGC
>DNJW01000251.1 GCA_003488965.1 Lachnospiraceae bacterium
TTATATACTACCAATTCCCGCCGTGCCAAAGCATATCTTCAAAAATTTCATTATCTAAGGCCGCAAGGATTTTATAAGAATCAATTCCCTCTACTCTGACAATTTGACAAATATCCTTTAACGCTGCCATTTATAATACAGCTTTTCCTCTGGCATGCGATTAATCAAATCAATTGCCTTTTCTTTCATCACTGTCATAAAACACCCTTCTTTCTTTTCAATATTACCTACATTCTCACCAAAACTAACTCCTTTTAAATCTTTCCTAAATAACTGTAAAATTAGGATAAAATTTAGAGTTTTTAAGGCAGTATTCCTAATGCCTTAAAAACTCTTTTCATCATCCACTATTTATCAATCTTCACTATCATCCTATCCAGCAAAAGTTCCCTGCTACCATCAATCAATGGCGGTTCCGATACGGCGGAATCAGTGCTGATTGTGCAGAATTATTTAACCATATTTTTGCATCAGGCTAATCCACAGATAATGGTGGAACATCTGCTTCGGTTTTTATTTTCAATTTTATAACAATATTTTCATTTTTTACAATGATTTTATCTATGACGGAAAACAGAAGCATTTGTTTTTCGGCAGTTTCTGCGTTTTGAAATACTGTTTTCCAGTCAGGGGATTTTAGAGCGCATGTTTTCCGGTAATTATCTTCTTCGGTTGTTTGACGGAGTTTATCGGTTAATTGCTGCTCTTCTTCTTGTAAATGCAATATTGCCTGTTCCTTTTCCTTTAGGATAGAAGATAGTTTTTCCGGAGTGAAAAAATAATTTCCCCGGATAGCATCTGGGATTTTTTCTTCCAATGCAGAAATGTCAAGCTGCAGTGTTTCCTTCTGTTTTTGTATGGTATTTATATTTTTTTTCAGTTTTTGCTGTGTTTGAAGGCTGAGCTGTTCTATATCTTCCGTAATATTAATGTTTTTTATGGAATTCAGAATTCTTTCCATGGCTTCCCACACGGCGCCTTCCAGGTAATTTTGGGAATAGCAGGAGCGCTGGGTGCATTTTTCGGGACAAAGATATCTTCCGGTGAAGGAAGTTCTTTTTTCGCCGGATTTTATCTGCCAATGGTTATAATAGCTGCCGTTTTTCAGTTTTTTCCCGCAGTAGCCGCAATAAGCTAAACCGATTAAGGACAGCCTGCCGGAGGTGCGGAAAGGGACGGCAGAAGGGCCTTTATCCTGTAGCAAGGCTTGCACTTTAGAGGCGTTTATTTTTGCTTTTCTGGCTTCCCTGATTTTTTGGGCTTTTTCCCAGTCCTGCTTGCTGATAATGACCAGTTCCGGTATCTGTTCTCTGGAATAAATCCAGTTTTTTCTGTCCAGTCTGGTGAAACTGCCGTGATTGATTCTTCTGTTCAGGGCATAGTAGCCCATATAAATAGGATTTTTTAATATACAGGCTATGGTGGCAGGCTTCCATTTGTCTGCAGCAATAGGGGGGACGCCTTCTTCGTTTAAGGTATTGGCAATTTTCCCATATCCCATTCCCTGATGGATGGCAAGGGAATAAATCTGTTTGACAATAGCAGCATTTTCTTCCACAATTTCCAGTTTTTTCAATAGCCTGCCATGGCTGCTGATGATGCCGGAAGGTATCAGGCGGTAGCCGAAAGGAGCTTTGCCCCCTACAAATTTTCCTGATTTTACCAGCTCAATCTGATTGTCTCTCACACGCATGCTGGTTTTTTTGCTTTCGCCTTCATTTTGCCAGAAGCGGATATAGTTTAAAAGTTTGTCCGTATGGTCTCCTGTTTTCAGCTGTCCGTCTTTGATGGTCCAGACTTCGATGCCGAGTCTGTTGAGAGCTGCTACATAAAAGCTGTATTCTTCCTGCCGCCCGATTCGGTCGGACATATAGGTAAGCAGTATGTCAAATTGGTGTTCCTTGGCATCAGATAAGATGGTCTGAAGGACCTCCCTGTCTTTTACACTGTTTTTATAGGCAGATACTGCCTTTTCTATATATTCTTTATCAAATTGCCAATCCGGGCGGCTTAAAATATATTGTTCCGCTTCCGCCCGCTGGATGGGGATATCGTTATCGTGGAGCTGCTGTCTGGAGGATACTCTTAACAGGGTTCTGACTTTTTTGCTCATGAAAAAATTCTCCGGTTGATTTTTTTCAGATAGATTTCTTTCAGATGGCGGATAAATGCCTGTTCAGCATTGGAGTCCGGCTGTTCGGGGGATTCTATGGTTACTTTGATGTTTTTGTTTTGATACTGATAGATAAAAGATTGGGAAAGCATAGGTTTCCTCTGATTTTCCTTTTCCCTATTTTATGATTCGATATGGTGATTTTATGAGGAAATCCGGCGGGAGATCAAGGAACTTCCGCATGAACGTTGATTTCCCTACCACTCCGTATAAACGCGGTTTAGAGCAAAAGTAATAATGGCATAAATATTGGCTCTCAAGGCCGCTTCGGGCCAGGTAGGATAGATTTCGCTGCTGGCTACATTTTTAACATAGTCGGGAAAGGAAACTTGTACATTGGAAGCAGAGGAACCCGGAGGTCCTAAATGGACAGTAATCGGATTGGGGATTACGACTTGGCGGAGTATATAAGGTTCGGCGACAGTGCCTTCCTGATGACGCATGGTGTCCATGGCAACAGCGGGCTTTCCGACGGATATTTCCGCTTGGAGAGGACTGCGCTGGGATTCCAGCATTGGTATAAGGTTAATGGGAAGAATGGCCGTTTCGCCTTCAAATATAGGAATATCCGAAATGTAGAGGGAGTTAAATCCTGCGGCCTTGGCAAGAACATTGTAACTGGTATATGGTATTCCCGAATAATACGGGTTTTGTGAAAAGCTTTTATCCACCGTTTCCAGAGGAATGGTCTGGGATTCGCCGTTTTCATCTGTCATAAGGACATAAAGGCTGTTCCCTTGACTGTCGAAGACCCTGATTTGCGCACCGCTCACCGGAAGAGCGTCTTGAGCAGTCCGGGCTTGTATAGTTAAATAACCGATAGCCATAAATTTATGATTCTCCTTTATTCATATATTGTATAATAGGCGATTGCGAAACACA
>DNJW01000256.1 GCA_003488965.1 Lachnospiraceae bacterium
TATCAAGCTTATTTTTCAATCTATACCTCCAAAATATCATGTAATATTGCCTTGTGAAAGGCTTTGCGTTCTTCTGGAACTGTCAAATCTATGCCATAGAGCTGCATAATTATTTTATATCGCAGGAACGATTGCTGCATTGCTGCAATCAGATAAAATGTTTTCCGTTCAAGCGTTTCTTTATCCCAATCTGGGCGGCAGGCAGACACAAGCGGAAGATAAGCAAGGTATGTTCTATGCGTATTGTCATCTTCTTTGGGCATACGCATATCTGCAAGAATAGAAGTCTTTGATACTGCATAATGTTCAAATAAGAAGGTAAGCGTCATGTTTCCGAGATAATCGAGCTTTTCAAATGCAGTAAGCTTGTCTGTTTTTTCCCGGATAGAACTAAAGTTATCAATGATACGGTTTACTATGCGTTCAACGCACAATTCTATGAGTTTGTCTTTATTTTCAAAATGGTAATTAACAAGCCCCAATCCTACATTTGCCCTTTTACATATCTCCCGTACTGTAATATCATCCATATGCTCACCCTTTTCATGGATGAGGTCTATCGCGGCTTGAATGATTCGTTCTTTGCTGTCCATAAAAATCTCCATTCCGGAGCGTTTGCGCGATGGGCTCATCAGCGCTATACCCTCCTTGAACATTGTTCAATCCATATTATACTGAACATTGTTCAAAAAGTCAATAAACGGATAAAAGATTTATATTAAAGGCCGGTGTACATCATGAGCCGCTCTTTTGCGGAATGATGTAACAGTTTGACCATAAAATATTCCGCGAGTTGTGCAAATTACCAATTTTGCATATGTACAATGGGAAAATTATTGGATATAATGTTAATAGGTGCTAGAATAGGAAGAAAGATATTACATAATACCCCTTTGCATTTTCCGTCTGGCAGTAAAAAATTTATGCTGTAATCAGCTGTTGCAGAAAGGAGTTTTTATGAGATTCAGACCTAAATTAATATTGGTGGAAGCGGCAACATTGCTGCTGATGGCCATCGTTCTTGTATCAGGCAGCTGCGTTGTTACAATAAACTCATTTAATCAGCAGACGGAAGAAACTCTCAAGGTGGCGGTAAATGGGTTTAACGGAGATGTGGAATATTTAAGAAATGCCGGCAGGAATATTGACATTACTGTTTTTGAGGGCGATACCCGTGTGGAAAGCTCTATTGACGGCGCAGTGGGAACAAAAGCGGGAGAGGCTGTAATTGAAACGGTACTGGTAAAGGGACAGAAGTATTTTGATACGAATGTGCAGGTAAACGGGGAACCCTATTTTGGTTATTATGAACCTACAGAGACGGGCATGATGTTTGCAGGAACGCCGCGCTCTGCAGTAAACCAGATGTTAAAAAGCATTATTTTAGTGGAAACTATGTTAGGTGTCGCCGCGCTGCTTTTATGTATTCTGATTGTGGCTGTGTTTGCCAATTTTATTGCAAAAAGAATTACACAGGCAAAGGCGATGGTGGAATCGCTTTCCGGCGGGGATTTGAGCAGAGATTTGACAGGATATACAAAAAGCAGGGATGAAATCGGCGATATCGGCGGGGCGGTTGTGAAGCTGCAAAGTAACCTGAAAGATATTTTATCCGATGTGCTTCAGCGGTCGAATCATCTGGCCGAGACAAGCGATACATTTGCTGCCAGCTTTTCCGATATTTCCGAGGGTATCGGAAGTGTTAATATCGCAGTGGAAGAAATTGCCTAGGGCAGCACATGCCAGGCCCAGGAGATTACATCCATGAACCAGCAGGCAGTTGATATGGGTCATGCGGTGGAGGGGAGCTCGGAGTCTGTAAGGGTATTGGATACGACTTGCGAACAGATGGTGGCTTCTGCCTCCAATGTGTCGGGAGTGCTGGAAACGCTTTTGGATTCCAGCGGAAAAACTACAGCCAATATTGAAAAAGTATCGGAACAGACAAGCCTGACTCATATTTCCGTGGGAAAGATACAGGAAGTGGTGGGCTTAATACAGGAAATTTCCCAGCAGACCAATCTGTTGTCATTAAATGCGGCCATAGAGGCAGCCCGTGCTGGGGAGGCCGGAAAAGGTTTTGCGGTTGTGGCCGAGGAAATCAGGAAACTGGCGGATGAATCCTCCTCCGGTGCAGAAGAAATACGCCGGATTGTACAGGAATTATTGGAAAACTCGGATGCGGCGGTGGCTGTTATGTCAAAAGTGATGCAGGATATGTCGGTACAGACAGAAAACCTTGGCAGTACAATCAGTGCATTTACAGAATTGAAAGAAGGAATCGGTGCGGTGGCGGATGCCTCGGCAAGCATCAAGGGGCAGATGGGTAATCTGGATGAGGCAAAATCTGCTATTGTACATAGTGTGGAACAGCTGGCGGCAATATCGGAAGAAAACGCGGCGGCGACCCAGGAAACCAGCGCAACCATGCAGAATGTTTCGGAAACTGTAAATAATTGCAAGAAGGAGACGGCACAGCTGGTAGAGCTTAGCGAGAAACTGAACGGACAAGTATCAAAGTTTAAATTGGAATAGCAAGGAGAGGGATACAAAAAAGCTGCCACTATAGCGATGGCAGTTTTTTTGTATAAAAAAATTAGGGTGCCAAAAGGAAAGGCGCAGTCATGAAGCGTAGGAAAAAATGGGAGGGCATGGATATTTTGCTGTTTCTTGATGTGGACGGGGTGTTGAATACTTCCGATTCCTTTCATACCAGGTATCAGCTGGAGCCGGATAATGTAAAAGCACTGGTAAAGTTAATGGAGAGATTTTCCTTATCTGGCGGTATGCCGAAGCTGGTTTTGACAAGCACATGGAGGCTGGGATATGATTCTGATTTAAAAAAATGTTCCCCTCAGATACAGAAACTGATTGGCAGGCTGGGCGAATATGGCATTTTTATCTATGATAAAACCCCGATATACAAAAATACAACCCGGGACATCGATAAAATAGTGCGGCGGGTGAAGGAATATGGAGGGTAAAAGGTGCTTTGTATACGGTTTTTGCCAGCAGTCCGCACAGCCGGAGAAAATATTTCTACG
>DNJW01000381.1 GCA_003488965.1 Lachnospiraceae bacterium
TTTCCGGTTTATCCGGGTTAGGGACTTTATTTGCAGTATGAAAGCTTAAAGAAATGAATGTGATTGCTATGAACGGGGAATTGTTATCGCACTTAAGGAAAATTACAGAAGAAGAACGGGAAATTCTCCATAAACGTGGAGACATCCAAAAGGAACGCTATACTTCAGAACGGGAATTTATTGTAGACAATAAGAAGCTGCTGGAACGGGGACAATTAATTGAAATACGTCCGCACACCCGTTTTGCCCATTTCCCAAAACATAGACATAACTATATAGAGATGATTTATATGTGCTGCGGAAGTACCACGCATATTATCAATAACCGTCATAAGATCATTTTAAGCGAAGGCGACCTTCTTTTTCTGAATCAGAATGCCACGCAGGAAATCCTTCCCGCCTGAGAAAATGATATTGCTGTAAATTTCATTATCCTGCCGGAGTTTTTTGACCGCTCCATCACCATGATTGAACGGGACAATGTGCTGCGCCAATTTTTAGTTTCCGCTCTTTCTCAAGATACTTCCCAGATAAATTATCTTCTCTTCAGGGCGAAACATATTCTTCCCGTTCAGAATCTTGTGGAAAACATGCTATGGACCCTGATTGACAAAAAACCCTATACAAATTCTATTAATCAGGTGACAATGGGTCTGCTTTTTATGAATCTCTCTGTTTTCTGGGATGCTGACCTAAAGGATTCTTCCGCAACCTTTGAAGAAGATCTTATTTTTCACATTTTAAAATACATAGAAATGCACTATAAGTCAGGGACGCTTGCAGATATTTCCGCCAGTCTTAAGCTTCCCGGTTACCAGATAAGCCGTCTGTTAAAAAAATATACCGGACAGAATTTCAAAGAATTACTTCAACAGCAGAAGCTTCAGCAAGCTGCGTATTTTCTGTCCAATACGGAGCTGTCTGTCGACAGAATTATGGAAAACATTGGTTATAATAACAGCAGTTATTTTTACCGTATTTTCCATAAAAGATATGGTTGTTCCCCCAATGAATACCGTATTTTACGATAAACGGAAACGCTATTTTTCTGTCTATACCGCACCAGGCTTATACCATATTATGAATTCTTGCTTCATCATATCTGTCCTGCTGCTGTTTTTATTTCTTTCTTCCCGGCAATCAGATCGTAGCTTTCCGCAATCATCCTCTTGATTTCCTCATCAGGAACAGTTCCATCCAGTATAATGGTATTCCAATGTTCCTTATTCTGATGATACCCCGGCAGCACAGATGGGTAAGCACTTCTCCAAAAGTCACGCCACTGTGGATCAACCTTCACATTCACGCATATATGACCGTCTTTCTCATACGTCCATGCAAATGCTTTTTTATTCCTGCTGTATCGGAGAAGTACCCAGTTATCATCATGAAACGGAGCATCCACATAGGCATCCGGGAAAGTCAGGCCAAAATCCAGGACTTCCTTCCGTTCTTTCAATAAGATCCGCCTCCTCTTCGCCCGGCTTTTTTGACCGGATTGCTCAATAAAAGCTTCATCTCCATCTTCATCTCTATTTCTTTGATTTTCTCGACTTCCACACCTGTGCCAGAATATCTTTCAGTACCAGAAGTGCATCCTGTTCATTGTAGCTGTATTCCTCTTTTAATTCATCCAGCATTTCTCCCAACCGCCTGGCATAATTGGAGCTGTTAACTTCCTTTTGATATTGAAGCAGAATCGGGTATCTTTTTCCCCATGCACTTGTCCAGTCGATTTTTTCTTCCACGGCTTCATCTGTCCGCTCAATTATCTGCTGGATTTCCTGCACGTCTGCATCAAATGTAATCAAATCATCCAGAGAAACGCCGTAAAACACTGCCATCCGCTTTGCCTGACGAATATCCGGAAGTGTCTCATCCGTTTCCCATTTTGAAATTGTCTGCCTGCTCACTCCCAGTTTTTCTGCCACTTCCTCCTGCGACATACCGCACCGCTTCCGTGCATGAAACAAACTGTTTCCTAATTTCATTTTAAACCACCTCTTTCTTTTTTATAAAATAAGTATACAACTAATTTCTCATAATATCTACCTATCCAACCTTGCAATTCTGCTCGTTTTCCTAACAGCAAAAGCAGTTCATTCGTCTCGATTTTCTTTACGAATGAACTTTTTTTCTATTTATATGCTATAATCGGTTCAAATACTTAAACTGAGGAGATAATAAACATGGATATTTTAGAGGTTATGAAATCCCGTCACAGCGTTAGACAATATACAGATAAAAAGATTGAGCATGAGAAGAGAGCGATCCTTAATGAATTAGCAAAATCATGTAATTCAGAAAGCGGCATGAACATTCAGATAATATATGACGAGCCAAAATGTTTTGACTCTTTTATTGCTCATTACGGAAAGTTTTCGGGCTGTGCAAACTATATTGCTGTTGTAGGAAAGAAGAGTAAAGATCTGGATGAAAAGGCCGGCTATTACGGTGAGCGGCTTGTGCTGAAAGCACAGGAGCTTGGACTAAATACCTGCTGGGTTGCAATGACGCATGGCAAAAGTGCCGCAAAGGTTGAAAAAGGTGAAAAATTAGCCATCATTATTTCTCTGGGATATGGTAAAAATCAAGGCGTAGCTCATAAGAGCCGGCAGCTGTCTGATGTGTGCAATCAGACCACTGAAATACCAGCATGGTTTGCAAAAGGAATGGAAGCTGTCATGCTCGCTCCAACAGCAATGAATCAGCAGAAGTTCAAATTTATTTTAAATGAAGATCATGTAAAAGCTGTTGCTACAGGCGGCTTTTATTCTAAAATTGATCTTGGAATTGTAAAATATCATTTTGAAGCGGTTTCCGGACACAAGGTAAACTAATGGAGAACGTAACCATGCCCGCAAGAACAGAAATAGAACAGCTGGCAGCCGATTTTGAAAGCTGCCGGAAAATCCTTTGTGCCATTGGAGATGAAAACCGGCAGCATCTTATTCTGGAAATGATGAAAATGAATAAATGCTCCGGCGTGAGAGTCGGAGATATTACAGAAAAAACACATCTTTCAAGACCTGCCGTATCTCATCACCTTCAAATCCTAAAAGAAGCCGGGATTTTGAAAGTAAGAAAAGAAGGCACTATGAACTTTTACTATTTTGACCGGGATATGATTTCCTTTGAAAAACTGATCGCAGTCTTGCAAAAAGCAGTAGAAATCACATCAGCTCTTCCAGACAGAATTTAACTCTTACTCTTGATAAACTTGAGCCAGAGTGGGTGAATAACCGCCATTCTGGCAAACATGTTTTTCTTAATAAATGATACTGTTCATCCCTTCTGGGATATACGAAGTGGTAAAATCAAACAACAGACAATTTGTGATCCTCTACAGCTTTATACAACCTTATCCAGATGAAAGCCTGTTCTCAGAGTATGTGCACGGCTCAGCTGAAAAATCAACTACCCCGGTGCAAGGACTGTGCCCGGCTCCTACGTCGCCGCTCACAGCACTTGCCTTTCACTCTTGCTCCCGCAAGACCGAAAGCAGGGTATGAAAGTTTGTTTATCTCTGCTTTTACATATAATCGAATAAGCTCGTTTATCCTTCCAAGCCTATATTTCGATATAGCTTCTTATACTCATTTTCTTGATTTTTTACATAATTTACTATCACATCTTCATTTCCATGCTCGTTTACCGTCGCTACATAATATCCTAACCCGGATAAACCGGAAA
>DNJW01000278.1:0-343 GCA_003488965.1 Lachnospiraceae bacterium
GTTCGATTCCCGTTATCTGCTTAAAAAAAACCCGGCTGTTTTTCAGCCGGGGCTTTTCGTTAAAGCAATATCTCTCAGATGTCGCAGACATCCCCGCAGGTAGCCTGCCGGGCAGACTCACCTGCGGAACACGATACTCCCATCACTGGCATTCATAGATTCCACAATGGCAAGAGATTCCAGCTGGATGCCTCTCTCCCGGATCATGTCTCCGCCGCGCTGAAAACCCTTCTCGATCGCCACACCGATTCCTTCCACAGTAGCTCCTGCGCACTCCACAAGCTCCAGCAATCCCATCAGCGCACAGCCATTCGCCAGGAAATCATCAATAATCAGCACATGA
>DNJW01000278.1:610-918 GCA_003488965.1 Lachnospiraceae bacterium
AAATCATCAATAATCAGCACATGATCCTCCGGTGACAAATATTTCTTCGACACAATTACTTCGTAGATTTTTCCGTGCGTAAAGGATTGTATTTTTGTCACATAATTATCAGAATCCAGATTAATGCTTTTCGCCTTTTTCGCAAAAACAACCGGAACGCCAAACTCCCGTGCCACGATCGCAGCAATACCGATGCCGCTTGCCTCAATCGTAAGAATTTTGTTAATCTGTTTTCCCGCAAAAAGACGCTTCCACTCCTTTGCCATCTCCTCAAACAATGCAATATCCATCTGATGATTGATAAAGCT
>DNJW01000278.1:1211-2685 GCA_003488965.1 Lachnospiraceae bacterium
ATCCATCTGATGATTGATAAAGCTGTCCACTTTCAGCACATTTCCCTCACGGACAATTCCATCCTTCTTAATTCGTTCCTCTAATATACGCATATGCCGCTTTCTCCCTTTTTCGTAAGATATGCATATCATAACATACTTTTTAACAGGCTGCTATACCAAAATCAGCCCTTTCTCCTGCGGTAATGCTTTTTCACTCCAATCATCTGCTGTTTGTCCCGGACCATGTAAAAATACTGTTTTTAACTCTCTTACTCCTATTCCATCTCTGCGTTCCACTCTACTGTTCAAATCGCAATAATCGGACTCCGTGCGCTTCTACCATATAAGCATCCGGAATTCCCGGCATTTCGCAATTATCCCATACATCTATCACTCTGTGGTATATTTCAAACCGTACGTCTTTATCAGCCAAAAGTTCTTTAGACAGAGTTATATTTGCTGTCTGGTTTTTAAAATTGAACATAGCAGCATACAGTTTCTTACCATCCGGGTTTATACTGATCCAGATAGCTTTATCCTCATTTTTCATCAGCTGGAATACTTCATTATCCATCGCAGAATTCAATCCGAGTACCTCCTGCTGTGTAATCAGTTCCAGTGTCTCCTGATCAAGTTTATTTAGTTCTGCCCCCAGAAACAATGGTGAATGGCAAATGCTCCATAACGTCATCATCGTTTTCTGCTCGGTCCTTGTGAATCTGGTCCTGCGTTCCTCAAGAAATCCTTTTCCAATCCATCCTAGCGGCAGCATATCGCAATCCGGATAACACCCCTTTTTCACGTAAGGGATCCATTTTTCACAGCGATCAAACATATCCCTCAATTGATCCCAATTATCCCAGAAATCCCCGGTCAACCGCCACATATTCGCATATTCAGAATAAAAACTTCCGCGCTCCAAAAGCGCCGGCCCCGGTGAAAGACTCAGTACGATTGGTCTGCCGCATTTTTGAATTGCATGATAAAGCATTCGGATTTCTGACTGCTGTGCATCGTTTTTCCCTGAGAGCATGCGTGAATTACAGATATCATCGCATTTTATAAAATCCACCCCCCAGGAAGTATACAGTTCTGCTAACGAATCATAATAGCTCTGACTCTCTTCCATATCCCGGAGTCCGTACATATCCGGATTCCACAAACATACAGAGGCAGGATCAGCGATCTGATCCGCCGTTCGGGCAGTTCCTTTTATTGGAAGATGGCGTTCTGCGGCAGTCCGTGGAATTCCCCTCATAATATGTATCCCGAATTTTAACCCCAGACTATGTACATACTCCGCAAGCGGCGCAAATCCTCTGCCTCCCGCTGATGATGGAAAACGATCCGGACATGGCAGAAGCCGTCCGTATTCATCCATCTCGACGCGGCTAAACGGAATATATTCATATTTCTCTCTCTGAGTACCTGTATCGTACGCATACCATTGAATATCGACAATCACATATTCCCAGCCATACTGCTTTAAATT
>DNJW01000278.1:2988-5912 GCA_003488965.1 Lachnospiraceae bacterium
TTCCCAGCCATACTGCTTTAAATTGTCAGCCATATATTCCGCATTTGTCCGGATTTCCTGTTCCCTGACATTTGCATCATAATAGTCGAAGCTGTTCCATCCTCTTGGCGGCGTAACAGCAAACTTGTTTTTGTTCATTTGTATTATCCTTTAATGCCCGACTGGGCAATTCCTTCCATAAATTGTTTCTGAAAAACAAAATACAAAATAACCATCGGAACTGTAGCAATCACACTTCCTGCCATCATAGCGCCTTTATTTGTCATACAGATGCCCTGCAGGACGGAAAGCCCCGGGGCAAGGGACATTTTGTTGATGTCATTATTTGCAATTAACGGCCACATTAAATCCTTCCATGCAAAAAGTGCAGTAAATACGCCTAATGCCGAAATGCTGGAACGTGTAATCGGGAGCATGATTTTTGTAAAAGTCTGCCATGGGTTACATCCATCTAATACGGCAGCTTCTTCCAACTCTCTAGGCAGAGACATATACTGCTGCCTAAGCAGAAATGTCCCGTAAGCACTGACCAATCCCGGAAAAATCAATGCAAATACCGTGTTCAGCATCCCCAGTTTTGACAGTATCTGATATTGTGGAATAATGAATACCTGTCCCGGCACCATCATCTGAATTAGCACCAGCATAAATAACAGATTTTTTCCTGGAAACTGAAACAGTGCAAAAATAATAACCAGCGTCACAACCGCAATGGCGGATGCATATAGCTTATCCTGCGATACAAAAGCTGCCCGATAGTATTGATACATTATTGTTTTCACTGAGTCCAGCGCAGTCGAATTACTTGTTCCGTAAATCATATAAACAATATCAAACTGACTGAGTGCGCCGATTATTCCGGTTACTGTCAGAAAAAATATATTCGGAGAAACAAGCGGCATCATAATTTTCAAAAACTTTGCCTTCTCATTCGCCCCATCCAGTTCAGCTGCTTCATAATATACTTTCGGAACATTTTTTATTGCTACGATCAGAATAATAATCTGCTGCCCCATACTGCTCCAGATTGCAATCAATATAATGGAAAACATTGCATAATGTGAGTCATTCAACCAGGATATCTTTTGCACTCCAAGGAAACCAAGCAGATAATTCAGCACTCCAAATTCTGTATTAAACATCCATGACCATACCATCGTCAAAGCAGCAGGTGCAGCTACCATCGGCAAAAAGAAAAGCATGCGATAAACAGATGTCCCCCGAATCGGCTTGCACAAAAGCCAAGCTGCAAGAAGGCTGATAAATATGCCAGCCGGAACCGATATCAAAGAGAAAACAAATGTATTTTTTAGGCTGACCCATACTTCCGGATCAGAAAATACCTTTATATAATTTGCCAGACCGGAAAGTTCATACCGATTAAAGCCAAGATTTTTCTGAAAGCTCAAAACAAAGGTTTCTATTATCGGCCATATATTTAATACAATCAATCCTATTATGGTTGGGGCTACAAATAAGTAGCCCCATGTCCAGTGCTTTATTTTTTTCTTCACATCTATCACCTTTCAGGATATACTGAATTGTTACTGTGCAAGCACTTTATTCATCTCCGCAGATGCCTAAACAAATGCATCTTCTACATTCATGGATCCGTCAAAAATCTTTCCTACATAACTATACATAATCTGTCCCCACTCGTTTTTCTGCTCACTTCCACGCAGCTGCCTGCCAAACTGCAGGCTGTCCAGAATCACCTGTGTGTCATACAAATCCTGATGTGCATCTGCCCATACCTGATCTACACCATTATAGCACGGAATTGCCGGTCCCTCCGCAGCTTCCTCCATTCCCTTCCGGGAGCTTGCATATGCCACAAATTTCTTTGCCGCATCCATATTTTTACAATCTGCCGGAATGGAAAGGGCAAGACCATTACTAATCGTAGAACGTTTTCCATCCGGAGTCGAAGGAAGCATTGCGATTGCAAAATCATCTTTAATTGTCTCATTATCTATGAAATAACTCAGCTGCCAGTTTCCAATCGTCTGCATTGCTACTGTTCCTGTTGCAAACATGGATACAGCGTCAACTTCTGCCTGCATTTCTTTGGAAGGAGAATACTTTTCATTCAATTCCATAAAAAATTTCATAGCATCTATAGCTTCCGGCGTATCCAGTCCTGATGCTGTTCCATCTTCATTTAGAAAATCGCCGCTATTTGCATAGATAAAATCGCCCCAGGCCTCCTGGTCATTATTGTAAGCATTAAACCCGTAAATACCATTCTCCCTGTCGGTAAGCTTTTCCGCCGCAGTATCCAGATCCTCCCATGTCCATTCAGCAGTCGGATAGTCTACTCCCGCATTATCGAACAGCTTCTTATTATATACCAGAACAACGCAGTCTTTATCCTTTGGAACGCCATAATGTACACCATCATAGACATAAAGACCCGTAATTCCTTCATCATAATTATCATAGCTGAATTCTTCATCATAATCTGCAAGGTCATCCATGGCAGCCATAACATTACCCTTTACATACCGCTCAATCTGATTTGTATGCATGGTCACAATATCCGGCATGTTTCCGCTTGTTGCTGCAGCCTCCAGTTTTGTCCAGTACTCACCCCAGGGTGTGATTTGAAGCTCTACCTTGATATTGGGATTTTCTGCTTCGAAGCCATCAATCGTAGCCTGAATAGAATCCCTTTGGTTTTCATTCCAGGTGCAATATGTTAGTGTCACCTCGTCATCTGCGTAAACCATCGGTGCCATACATGTTACTGCCACCGCTCCCGCAATCATTCCGGCCATTACTTTGTTTAATTTCTTTTTCATTTTCTCTTTAGCTCCTTTCATTTTTTTATTAAAAAATTACGTATAAATACACAAAATAACCTGTCACTCATTCATCTGTAATCTATGTATTTTGTGCATTTTTCTTAACTTCAGAAAAAAGTA
>DNJW01000303.1:0-5310 GCA_003488965.1 Lachnospiraceae bacterium
GCGCAAAAATGGAGAAGAAAATGGGATACTCGTTTTTGGATTTTATGAAGCAGATAGGGATTTTTATTATATGTGCCCAAAGCTTTACTCATTTTTCGGCAGGAAAATCCTATGAAAAATATGTAAAGCTGCTGATTGGAATAATGGTGCTGATGCAGTTTGTGGCGCCTATAAAAGCGCTTTTTGCACCGGAGAATTATTAGGAATTGCAGGAAGAGGTGGAGAGGTTTCAAAAAGAACTGGAAAGCGCTGCCGGAGAGATAGTATGGGAGTACGGGGAAAGCGATGAGACAGCCCTGGCATTGGAGAAAGAAATCAAAGAAAAACTGGAAGCCGTGGCGGCGGAGTATGGAACTGATGTAAAGGCGGTGAAAGTATATGACAATCCTCCGATGGTAGAAATTACAGTAGGGAAGGAAAAAAAAGAAGGAAAAATTGAGGTGGGAAGAATAGAGATAGGCGGACAGGAAGATACATCCGGGGAAAAATATAAGGAAATGCGGCAGGCATTTGGTTTTGTCTTAAATACAGATGAAGCATATATCATGATTAGGGAAGAATGAGGGTGAATGCAATGGAAGAGGAAGGAAAGAGCATGCCGTCTCAGGAAAAGAGAATACTTTCTGGAAAAGGGCAGTTTTCAAAAAAGACAAAGAGAATCAAGATGGGGAAAGACCAGTTTGTCATTTGCGTTCTTGCCGGAATCCTGCTGCTTATTCTTGCCATGCCTGCAGCGCAAAAAGATGGGCAGAAAGCGGATGAGTACAGATTATTGGACAGCAGTGCCGGTATAATAGAAGAAGAAAGGAACATCGAAGAGGAATTATATGTGGAAACAGAAAAAATCGGAGATACAGAGGAATATGTAAAGTATATGGAGAATAAACTAGAACAAGCAATATCGGCAATGGAAGGAGCTGGGAAAGTCAGGGTTATCGTTACTGTCAGTACATCCAGAGAACTGGTGGTAGAAAAAGATATGCCCATTGTAAGAAGCAACACAGTGGAAAATGATTCGGAAGGCGGAAGCAGGAATATCAACGAATTAGAAAATGCAGAAGAAACAGTATACGAGAGAAAGAGCGACGGGAGTTCTTCTCCTTATGTAGTGAAAATGCTGCAGCCGCCGGTAGAGGGAGTGGTCATTGTAGCGCAGGGAGGAGACAGCCCGGAGGTCAAGAAAAATATTACTGAAGCAATTGTGGCATTATTTGGCATAGAGCCACATAAAATTAAAATAGCTAAAATGAAATCCGAATAAGGAAAAGGGGAGAAACGGCATGAAAAATATGCTTAAAAAAAATCAGATTATGATTACCGCATTGGCAATTATGATTGCGGTTGCGGGCTACTTGAATTTTGCAGGTACGAAAGTTACGGATGAGGAAATTATGACGGTGGACAGCGATACTGTGATAAATGATAATGAGAGTATTGTGCTGTCCGATGATTTGGGTTCCGAGGAAAATATGCCGGTTTTGACGGATATTTCAGATGAGGATATTCTGCAGCCGTCCGCATACGGAGATATCGAAAGCCTTGATACGGATATCAGCGATATAACGGCAGATTATCTGGATGAAGGGATGGCGGAAAATGTAGAAGAAACGACTCCTTCGGACAGCGAGGTGCCGGGGGAAGCAGTATTTACTTCCACATCGGGAATGAATTCATTATCCAGCGCAAAGCTGCTGAAAGAACAGACACGGGCAAAAAATAAAGAAACCCTGATGGAAATTATAAACAATGCCAATATTACAGAAACACAGAAGCAGGAAGCCATTGATAATATGATTTCGATTACGGATATTGCAGAAAAAGAAACTGCGGCAGAGATATTGCTGGAATCGAAAGGATTTTCCGATGTGGTAGTCAGCATCAATGATACGGGCGTGGATGTAGTAGTAAATGCAGTGGAACTGTCAGAAGCCCAAAGGGCTCAGATTGAGGATATTATTACAAGGAAAACCGGTGTTTCTCCGGAAACAATTATTATCAGTACGATGGCAGCAGAATAAAGATTGGAGTTTATTTGGCGCTGCAGATATGCTATAATAAGGCGTTGACATAAAGAGAAGGCAGGAGTGTACGGATGAAACATATATTTGTCAAGGTGTCTGACAGTGTGAAAGACAGAGAAATCAAAGGCGCAGCAGGATAGAGAATACATATTCAGGATTCTGCCGCACCTGTCTCTGCTTTCCGATATTTGAAGCGGCGCCGGGGATGCCGCATAAATCGGAAACTGGAAGGGGAAACTATGCGGCATGGCATAAAAAAGAAAATGATAAAAAAGCGGTTATGCTTAGAAAAAACCAGGAGGAAAAGTACGTGGGCGATTATGTACAGGAAATAAACAGGAGAAGGACTTTTGCGATTATTTCGCATCCGGATGCAGGAAAAACTACATTGACAGAAAAATTCCTGCTCTATGGAGGCGCTATTAATCTGGCAGGGAGTGTAAAAGGAAAGGCGACGGCAAGGCATGCCGTTTCAGACTGGATGGAAATCGAAAAGGAAAGGGGAATTTCCGTAACGTCCAGTGTACTGCAGTTTGAATATAGAAATTTTTGTATTAATATTTTGGATACGCCGGGACATCAGGACTTTTCGGAAGACACTTACCGTACATTAATGGCGGCGGATTCTGCCGTAATGGTAATCGATGCATCAAAGGGGGTAGAAGCCCAGACCAGAAAGCTGTTTAAAGTATGTGTCATGCGTAAAATTCCTATTTTTACATTTATTAATAAAATGGACAGGGACGCAGGCGATATGTTTGAACTCTTGGACGAGATTGAGCGGGAACTGGGAATTGCCACTTGCCCTATGAACTGGCCCATAGGTTCAGGGAAAGATTTTAAAGGAGTTTATGACAGGGAAGAAAAATGCATTCATATGTATTCGGATACCCAGAAAGGAACAAGGGAAGGGGAAACGACGGTTCTTTCTGCCAAAGAAGAGGACAAGCTGGAGGAATATATAGGGCGGGAACTGAAAGAGAAGCTGTATGAAGATATCGAATTATTGGACGGGGCAAGCGCGGAATTCGATTTGGATATTGTCCGGGCAGGAGATTTAACCCCGGTGTTTTTTGGCTCTGCATTGACGAATTTTGGAGTAGAGATTTTTCTGCAGCATTTTTTGAAGATGACAACGGCTCCTCTGCCGAGAAAAGCGGATATAGGGCTGGTGGAGCCTGCAAGAAGTGAGTTTTCTGCCTTTGTATTTAAAATTCAGGCAAATATGAATAAAGCCCATAGGGATAGAATTGCTTTTATGAGGATATGCTCCGGCCGGTATGAGGCGGGGATGGAGGTAAAGCATGTGCAGGGGGGGAAGGTGATGCGCCTGTCCCAGCCCCAGCAGATTATGGCAAGCGAAAGAAAAATTTTGGAAGAGGCATATGCAGGCGATATTATCGGTGTTTTTGACCCGGGGATTTTTTCTATTGGAGATACGCTCTGTATGCCCAAAGAACAGTTCCTATACGAAGGAATTCCGACTTTTGCCCCTGAACATTTTGCAAGGGTACGCCAGATGGATACCATGAAGAGAAAGCAGTTTGTGAAAGGAATTACCCAGATTGCCCAAGAAGGCGCGATTCAGATTTTTCAGGAATTCAATACCGGAATGGAAGAAATTATCGTGGGAGTGGTGGGCGTACTTCAGTTTGAAGTGCTGAAATACCGTCTGGAGAATGAGTATAATGTAGATATACGGTTGGAATCTTTGCCGTATGAGCATATAAGATGGGTGGAAAACAAAGAAATCGATATAGCAAAACTGACAGGAACCTCAGACATGAAAAAAGTAAAGGACATGAAGGGCAATCCATTGCTTCTGTTTGTGAACCAGTGGAGCATCGGTATGACACTGGACAGGAACGAAGGGTTAATATTATCAGAGTTTGGACGTGATTAATTGGCGAAAAAAGAGATGAACAGCAATATATCTGCCGGAAAAATGGCGGTTGGAAAAAAGAAAAAGAGGATAATGCAGGCTGTTTTGCTTCTATGGCTGGGCATAGTAATATGCGGCGGATGCGGAAAAAAACGTGAAGTTGATGATTCCGGCAATCTGCCGGCGGACAGATATGAAACCGGAGAAGAAAATGCGGCTGCAGATGCGCCGGTTTCCGGGAAGGAAAAAGTAACGGAACTGATGACCGGTGACCAGGACGATGATTCGATCCGCCAGTCAGTAGGGCTTTCAGAAGAAGCACTTCCTGCCTTGTTTGCAGAACAGGAAGGAAATTACAGTTTTAATCATTTAGATGAAGAAGAAAAGCTGCTTTATGTGGAAATATTTCAGATATTGAGGGAAAGAGGGGAAGAAGTACGTCTTACCGGTATGGATACCGAAAAAATTGAAAAAGCATTTCAATGTGTCCTGAATGACCATCCGGAGATTTTTTATGTGGACGGCTATACTTTTACGAAATATACTTTAGGCGAAGAACTAAAGAAGATTACTTTTACAGGAACCTATCTGATGGACCGGGAAGAAACGGAAAGAAGGCAGGAAGGCATAAATGCTTATGTAAAGGAATGTCTGGCTGGCATTCCGGCAGGAGCAGATGAATATGGGAAAGTGAAATATTTGTATGAATATATTATTAATCATACGGAATATGATGCAAATGCCGCGGATAATCAGAATATATGTTCGGTATTTTTGTATGGCAGATCAGTCTGTCAGGGTTATGCTAAAGCTTTCCAGTATTTATTGAATGAAGTGGATATTTTTTCTACCCTTGTCATAGGAAGTGTGTCGGAAGGAGAGGGACATGCATGGAATCTGGTAAAAATAGACGGTTCATACTATTATGTGGACCCTACTTGGGGAGATGCTTCCTATCAAATGGAGGAATCGGAGGGAAACAGTGAATATGAAGGAGAACATTTGCCCACAATTAATTATGATTACTTGTGCGTAACTACACAGCAGTTAGGAAGAACCCATACGATAGAGCATGTGGTCGATTTGCCGGAATGTACGTCGATGGAAGCGAATTATTATGTGAGGGAGGGCGCTTATTTTACTTCGGTGGATGAGGAAAAGCTGGAGGAACTGTTTGAACGTGAATATGCCAAAGGAACAACATATGTTACTTTAAAGTGCAGCGGGGAGGATGTTTACGGACAGATGGAGAAAGCATTGATTGAAGAACAGGAAATCTTCCGTTATCTGGACAGCCCGGACGGTGTAGTTGCATATGCGGATAATGCGGAACAGCTTAGCCTGAGTTTTTGGCTTTAAAAGGGTCTATGCAAAATCCGTAAATTTTGGTATCATATATAGGAATGA
>DNJW01000303.1:5572-10704 GCA_003488965.1 Lachnospiraceae bacterium
GTATCATATATAGGAATGAACTAAATGTGAATAACCTTAAATGGAGGAAAGCAAATGGAAAAGGAATTGGATAGAAGCACATATGTGTTAGAACAGGATAAAAATACCGGGACTGTTAAAATTGCGGATGATGTAGTGGCTATGATTGCCGGTATTGCGGCTACGGAAGTTGGCGGTGTGGCCGCTATGGCTGGAAATATAACCCATGAGTTTATGAGCAAAGTAGGCGTAAAAAGCCTGAAAAAGGGCGTAAAGGTTGATGTGATAGGGAAAACGGTCAGGATAGATCTGGCACTGATTATGGAGTACGGTTATAATATTCCTGTTACCGGCCAGAAGGTCCAGGAGAAGGTAAAGAGTGCAATTGAAAACATGACAGGGCTTGAAGTATCGGATGTAAATATCCGTATTGCCGGCGTGAATATGCAAAAGGATAGATAGGAAAAGGCATACCATGGGAAGAAGAGAGCTAAGGGAACAGATTTTTAAGTTGCTTTTCCGCATAGAGTTTAATGATAAAGAAGATATGCCGGAGCAGGAAGAACTGTTTTTTCAGGAAGAAGAAAACACGGCAACTGAAAAAGAGGAACAATATATCACTGCTAAGTATGAAGAAATTGCTTCTAAACTGGATATCATTGACGACATGATAAATAAAGCGGCCAAAGGATGGGATACTACCCGTATGGGCAAAGTGGATTTAACTCTTATCCGCCTTGCTGTTTATGAAATCCAATATGATGATGAGATACCTACCGGGGTGGCAATTAATGAGGCGGTAGAACTGGCAAAGAAGTTTGGCCAGGAGAATTCCCCGGCTTTTGTAAACGGTATTCTAGCGAAATTTGCGTAGGCAGAAGATGATGATGCAAAATGTATACACTGTAGCACAAGTGAATTCTTATATAAAAAATATGTTTACGCAGGATTTTATGCTGCAGTCGCTTTTTGTAAAAGGAGAAGTAAGCAACTGCAAATACCATTCTTCGGGACATATTTATTTTACGTTAAAAGATGAGAAAGGAACGATTTCCTGTGTTATGTTTGCAGGAAACCGTTCCGGTCTTGCTTTTCGGATGCAGGAGGGACAACGGATAGTTGTCGGCGGAACCATTGATGTCTATGAGAGAGACGGGAAATATCAGCTATATGCAAGACAGATTGTGCTGGATGGTGCCGGGCTGTTATATGAAAAATATGAACGGCTTAAGAAGGAACTGGAAGAAAGAGGGATGTTTGACAACGGCTATAAACAGCCGATTCCCAAATTCATCAGAACGCTTGGAGTAGTGACGGCCGCTACGGGGGCGGCAGTAAGGGATATTATAAATATAGCCTCCAGAAGAAATCCGTATGTGCAGATTGTGCTGTATCCGGCTATTGTACAAGGCGGCCAGGCGGCTGCTTCTGTTGCCAAGGGTATACGGGTGCTGGAGCGTTTTGGGACGGACGTGATTATCGTTGGAAGAGGCGGTGGTTCTATTGAGGATTTATGGGCATTTAATGAAGAGGAAGTTGCCCAGGCAATTTTTGACTGTTCTATTCCCATTATATCTGCCGTAGGCCATGAGACGGATACTACGATAGCCGATTATGTGGCGGATCTTAGGGCACCGACGCCGTCGGCGGCAGCGGAGCTGGCAGTATATGATTACAGACAGTATGAAAAGGAACTGCAGGAGTATGGCTATACTTTTGACAGGCTCTTGCGGAATAAATTGAATTTGTACCGTGGATGTCTGGAAAACTTGGGAATAAAATTAAAGTACTTAAGCCCTGAAAACCAGATACGGGAGAAAAGGACATATACATTAAAGCTGGAAGAACGGATGGAAAATGCAATGGAGTCAGTTCTGGTAAAAAAGAGACATTTGCTGGAGGTTTATGTTGAAAGGCTGAAAGGATTGTCACCGTTGGATAAGCTGAATCAGGGATTTTCCTATGTTTCGGATGAGAATGGGAAGACAGTTTCCAATATAGAGGCGGCCAAAATCGGGGCTGTGCTTAAAATATATGTGAAAAACGGAATGATTACTGCAAAGACTTTGGATAAGGAGAAGGTGGAATGGGAACGAAAAAGAAAGAACTGACATTGGAAGAAGCCTTTGAAGTATTGGAGAAAACAATTGCCAAGCTGGAAGATGAGGATATTACGCTGGAGGATTCATTTAAAGAATATCAGCAGGGAATGGAGATTCTGAAATACTGCAGCGATAAAATAGATAAGGTAGAAAAGAAAGTGTGGAAAATTAACGAAAATGGAGAAACAGATGAATTTTAATGAGGAACTGGCGGCCCGGACAGAGGGAATAGAAAAGATAATCCGAAAGTATCTTCCAAAAGAAGAAGGCTACCAAAAAACAGTTATGGAGGCTATGAATTACAGCATTTTAACCGGAGGAAAACGGTTAAGGCCAATGCTTATGCAAGAAACATACCGTATGTTCGGAGGGGCGGGACAAGCAATAGAGCCTTTTATGGCAGCAATTGAAATGATTCATACCTACTCTTTGGTCCATGACGATTTGCCGTGCATGGATGATGACGAATACCGCAGAGGGAGAAAGACAACCCATGTGGTTTATGGGGAGGGAATGGCAGTTTTGGCAGGAGACGGACTGCTGAATTATGCATTTGAAACCGCAGTCAAGGCATTTGAAATGACGGAGACGGACGGGGAAAGAGAGCGAATTGCCAAAGCCCTTGCCGTATTTGCCCGTAAGTCAGGTGTATATGGAATGATTGGAGGGCAGACGGCAGATATTGAGGCGGAAAATATGGAGGGACGGGTAACAGGTGAGCATCTGTTGTTTATTCATGAGCATAAAACCGCAGCATTGATTCAGAGCGCAATGATGACCGGAGCCATATTGGCAGGGGCCGGTGAAGCGGAAGTCGGAAAAATTGAAACATGTGCTCATCATATCGGTATTGCATTTCAGATTCAAGACGATGTTCTGGATGTGACCAGCAGCCTGGAGGTGCTGGGAAAACAGACAGGAAGCGATGAAAAAAATAAAAAGACTACCTATGTGACCTTAAAAGGACTGGAGCAGGCGAAAAAGGATGTGGAAAAACTTTCGCAGCAGGCCGTTGCCGCCATATCTTCTTTCGGGAAAAGAAACGAATTTCTGGAGGAATTAATAAAACAGCTGATTACCAGAGAAAAATAGAGGAAGAAGGTATGGACATGCTATTAGATAATATTCGTCAGGTGAATGATATTAAAAATATCAGGGAAGAAGACTTAGCCCCGCTTGCGGAAGAAATCAGGCAATTCTTAATCGAAAAAATCAGTGTGACGGGCGGACATCTCGGCTCCAATCTGGGAGCAGTAGAATTAACAATGGCGCTGCATCTGGCGCTGGAGCTTCCGGAGGATAAAATTATATGGGATGTGGGTCATCAATCCTATACCCATAAGCTGCTTACAGGAAGAAGAAGCGGATTTGAAAGCCTGCGTAAGTACGGGGGAATGAGCGGTTTCCCCAAACGGAAGGAAAGTAATTGCGATGCTTTTGATACAGGACATAGTTCCACTTCTATTTCTGCGGGGCTGGGACTGGTAAAGGCAAGAGATTTGAATGGGGAAAAGCATACGGTGGTAGCAGTAATAGGGGACGGTTCCCTGACCGGCGGAATGGCATACGAAGCCTTAAATAATGCGGCAAGGCTGGATACAAATTATATTATTGTACTGAATGATAATAATATGTCCATTTCTGAAAATGTAGGCGGTGTATCGAAATACCTGAATAATGTCCGTACAGCGGACGGATATCTGGATTTGAGAGACGGCGTGTACAATACCTTAAAGGATATGCCCAGATATGGCAATCAGATGGTAAAGTTTATCCGCCGCGCGAAAAACAGCTTTAAGCAGCTTGTAATTCCGGGAATGATGTTTGAAGATATGGGTATTACCTATTTGGGACCGGTGGACGGCCATAATATAGGACAGATGGTCCGGGTATTTAATGAGGCGAAAAGAGTAAAAAAGGCAGTGCTGATTCACGTTCTGACCCAGAAAGGAAAAGGCTATCTGCCGGCAGAAAGGCATCCGGCAAGATTTCATGGGGCGGAACCTTTTGAGGTGGAGACAGGGCTTCCCGTCAATCCCAGAACGAAAGCAAATTATACGGACATCTTTTCGACTGTTATGACAAAGCTGGGACAGCGAGACGAAAAGGTGGTGGCAATTACGGCGGCGATGCCGGATGGCACCGGCTTAAAGCGTTTCCGCAATATGTATCCGGAACGGTTTTTTGATGTAGGGATTGCGGAAGAGCATGCCGTTACATTTGCTGCCGGATTGGCGGCGGGAGGAATGAAACCGATTGTGGCAATCTATTCTTCTTTTCTGCAGAGGGCTTATGACCAGATACTGCATGACGTATGCATTCAGAATCTGCCGGTGGTGTTTGCAATTGACAGAGCCGGACTGGTAGGAAGCGACGGAGAGACCCATCAGGGAATTTTTGACTTATCCTATCTTTCGTCTATTCCCAATATGCATATTATGGCACCGAAAAATAAGTGGGAACTTTCCGATATGATGAAATTTGCCCTGGGTTTCGGTTCGCCGATTGCAGTCCGCTATCCGCGGGGAGAGGCCTATGACGGGTTGAAAGACTACAGAATGCCGATTGTATACGGAAAAAGCGAATTTATTTATAAAGAGAAGGATATTTGCCTTCTGGCAGTAGGCAGTATGGTAAAGACAGCATGTCAGGTGTATGGGCAGTTAAAGGAAAAGGGTTATTCTTGTTCGCTGATAAATGCCCGGTTTGTAAAACCTATTGATGAAGAAGCAATTGAGGCGGCTTTGGAGGATCATAAGCTTTTTGTTACAATGGAAGAAAATGTGGCGAGCGGAGGATACGGGGAAAAAGTAAGAGAGTTTCTGGACAGAAAAGAATCTGGAAAGGCATTGGTTACCGTTGCGATACCTGATGAATATGTGGAACACGGAAATGTGGAAATTTTAAGAAAAGAAATCGGTATGGACGCGGACTCTGTTACAGAGCGTATTATTGCGGAATATGGAAGGATCAAGTAAGGATACGGCAGAAAATACATAGAAAGCGGCAGCCGGGAAGGAAAATAGATTGAAAAATAAGCTCGATAGCTTA
>DNJW01000141.1:0-2821 GCA_003488965.1 Lachnospiraceae bacterium
GGCCGCTGGGCCAACTTTTTTTATCTTATCAAAAGGTGTTTTTTAGAAAAGGAATGATAAAGAAAAATGGACAGGGAATTACAGGAAAAACGGAAAAAAATTATATGTGAACTGATAAAAGACGAAATATATGTGCCGATGAAAGAAAAAGAAATGGCAGCATTCATGCAGGTGGCAAAGGAAGACCGGGAGGAATTCCATAAGCTGCTGGATGAACTGCTGAAAGAGGGAAGAATCAGCATCACAGAAAAGGGAAAATATGTCAAACCGGGAAAAGATATCATTAGCGGAACTTTTATCAGCAATGCCAGAGGATTCGGCTTTGTAGAAGCGGAAGGGCTGGAGGCTGACTTATTTATTCCGGAGGATAAGGTCAATGGAGCTTTTCATAACGATACGGTTCAGGTCAGGCTTCTGCCGGAACAGACAGGGAAGAGGCGTGAAGCGGAGGTGGTCCGGATTTTGAACCGGGGGACCTCCCAAGTGGTGGGGACTTTTCAGGAAGGAAAAAATTACGGCTTTGTTATTCCTGATAATCTGAAACTGGCAACGGACATTTTTATACCTATCGAATGGTCAAAGGGGGCTGTAGACGGCCATAAGGTAGTGGTGGAACTGACAAGCTACGGAAACGAAAAAAAGAGCCCGGAAGGAAAGGTAGTGGAGATTCTTGGTCACATGAACGATCCGGGAGTGGATATCCTTTCTATCGTAAAGAGCTTCGATATTCCTATGGAATTTGGCGAAAAGGTTTTGAATCAGGCAAACAGGATAAGACTGGAAGTATCCGAGGCAGATATGCAGGGACGGGAGGATTTGCGCGGGCTTACGATGGTAACGATTGACGGGGAAGATGCAAAGGATTTGGACGATGCGGTAAGCTTGTCCAAAGAAGGGGAGAATTATCTTCTCGGTGTCCATATTGCCGACGTTACAAATTATGTGCAGGAAAATTCGGCTCTTGACAGAGAGGCGTTAAAAAGAGGTACCAGCGTATATCTGGTGGACAGGGTAATCCCCATGCTTCCCCATAGGCTTTCCAACGGTATCTGCTCTTTGAATGAAGGGGTGGACAGGCTGGCTCTGAGCTGTTTGATGACAATAAATCCGGCCGGTACAGTGAAGGATTATAAAATTGTGGAATCCGTTATACGGGTAGACCGGCGGATGTCTTATACAAGCGTGAAGAAAATTTTAGAGGACAAGGACTTGGAAGAACGGAAGAAATATGAAACGCTTGTGCCCATGTTCGAGGATATGGAAGAGTTATCGAAAATACTCAGGGCAAAAAGAAAGAAAAGGGGAGCAGTGGACTTTGATTTCCCGGAAACAAAAATTATTCTGGATAAGGACGGAAGACCGTTAGATATCAAGCCTTATGAAAGAAATACCGCAACAAAAATTATTGAGGATTTTATGCTGTTGGCGAACGAAACAGTAGCGCAGCATTTTTACTGGCTGGAATTGCCGTTTGTCTATAGAACCCATGATAATCCGGATCCGGAGAAAATTAATCAGCTGGGTATCTTTATCAGCAATTTCGGTTACGGAATGAAGACGGCCAAGGATGAAGTACATCCCAAGGAAATACAGAAATTGCTCGGAAAAGTGGAAGGAACACCGGAAGAAGCTTTGATTAGCAGGCTGGCGCTGCGGAGTATGAAGCAGGCCAGATATTCGGTGGAATGCACCGGGCATTTCGGACTCGCCTGCGGATATTACTGCCATTTTACTTCCCCTATCAGGAGATATCCCGACTTGCAGATTCATAGAATTATTAAAGAACACCTGAGAGAACGCCTGAAGGAAAACCGTATCCAGCATTATGAAGCCATTCTGCCCCAAGTGGCGGAGCGTTCGTCAAAGATGGAACGCCGGGCAGAGGAAGCGGAACGGGAAACGGATAAGCTGAAAAAGGTTGAATATATGGAAGAACATATCGGAGAACATTATGAGGGTATCATTTCCGGTATTACAAGCTGGGGGCTTTATGTGGAACTGCCTAATACGGTAGAGGGACTGATACATGTTTCGGCTCTTAGAGGAGATTATTTTATTTATGATGAGGCAAATTATGAGATGACCGGCAGAGATACCGGAAAAAAATATAAGCTTGGACAAAGGATTGCTATTGTTGTAGAAAAGACAGACCGGTTTGCAAGAACAGTGGATTTTGTAGAGGATGAGCAGGATGAGTGAACAAATAAAATTGATTGCCAATAATAAAAAAGCATACCATGACTATTTTATAGAAGAGAAATACGAGGCGGGCGTTGTACTCCACGGCACGGAGGTCAAGTCGATGCGCATGGGGAAATGCAGTATCAAGGAGGCTTTTATCCGTATTGAAAACGGCGAAATTTTTGCTTATGGGATGCATGTAAGTCCTTATGAAAAAGGAAATATCTTTAACAGAGAGCCTCTCCGCGTAAAAAAACTGCTGATGCATAGGAGTGAAATTAACAAGCTGACAGGAAAAATTGCGGAAAAGGGATATACCCTTGTGCCGCTGCAAGTATATTTTAAGGATGGCAGGGCAAAAGTAGAAATAGGATTGGCAAAGGGAAAAAAGCTGTATGATAAACGGCAGGACATTGCAAAGAAAGACCAGAGAAGGGAGGCCGAAAAAGAACTGAAAATAAAAATGAGAGGATAATGAATTGAATTTCATACCAAAATATTATATAATGGAAATGTATCCGGGATAGTAAAGGTTTCGACAGGGATCTTGCAGCTGGAGAAGCTATCCGCAGGCGATGCGTCAAATCGCAAAATAAATATAAACGCTGAAGATAATTTAGCATACGCTGCCTAAGGGCAG
>DNJW01000141.1:3069-3271 GCA_003488965.1 Lachnospiraceae bacterium
TTAGCATACGCTGCCTAAGGGCAGCTGTCCGCCCTGATGCACCTGCACGTGAGGAAACGGGCATCGACTATGCAGGAAACGACACAGGCAAAGCTTTGAGCCTATGGGCGTAAAATGAAGCTACTGAATATACTGGGCTGTCAATTTCCCAGTATAGGAGGGAATGAAATATAATTGACTATGATAGTAGAAGGACAGGGAA
>DNJW01000155.1 GCA_003488965.1 Lachnospiraceae bacterium
TTTTGATGTGGGAAGTTTGAGTTATTTACTCTACACCCCATGTCCACCTTTTACCGTAAACAATTCCATCGACTGCAATGCCCTAGGACAGCTGGTTTCTGCACAAGGCGTTCCTTCCATAACCTCTTCCATCACCAGCACTTCCCTGCCCCCGGCAATCTTAGGTACAGCGCTTTGTGCCAGTATTTCCATCATCTTTCCGTCATCGTCGTCATCTTCGGACAAATCCGCCGACGGAACCGCCGCCATGGCGGCATAAGACATCTGCCAATGGTCCGGGTTCTCAGACCCCTTAGACTCCTGTTCCGGCTCCGCCGAAGCCGCCCTGCCCTCGCTGCCATTGGAATAAACACCGCCCGGCGCATAGATATTGATGTCTCTGCACAGCTCAATATTGGACTGTCCCGCCTTGTATACCACCTCTAAAGGAGCTTCCGCCTTATACTGTTTTCCCTTGATGCTGATGCCTAAAGCTGCCGCGAACCGGATAGAACCCATGCTTGCCATATAGATTCCGATACCGTCCTCCATGTCTATCATTCCGCTTCCGCCTCTTGCTTCCAGACACACCTTGTCCGGATACAGTCCCACTCTCTTGCCTTGTCTGGTACACAGCTCTTTATCCTGCACATTGCCGTATACCGTATTTTTCCGGTTTTTCCGCAGGGCATGCAGCGCAATCCCGTCCTTTTCCTCCCCGGACGGAAAATACAAAACAGCTTTGGCTCCTGTTTCCGGCATACAATAGCATACATTTCCTGTTTCCGGCGCCCAGTCCCATGCATAGCCTCCCTTCCATTCCTTATCCATTTCCAGATGGAGATAGACGCTTTCTTTTTCCGTTTTCTGTATCATGCCCTTCAGCCTTGCCCCTTTTAAATTTCTGTTTTCCCTTCTTTTCCTATAAGTAAAATAAGGTCCCCCAAATAAATAGGTATAAACCGCTTCTCCCCTGGAAAACCGCAGACTTTTCCTGCATACCGTATAACTCATCCCCCGGTAAACCCCAATATCCCCTATTTCCCATGCGCTGCCGCCTTCCGCTTCTATATAGGATGCGCCGTTTTTTGCCCAGCCTTCCTCCGGACCGCCCTCCGAATAATAGAGGCTACTGATGCCCTGCTTTTTTACGCCCTCCGCTATTTCTCCAATCTCTCTTCCCTTTCTTCCCCCGAAATAAAAGGAAGTGCCGCGGACTGCATAGCCGGGATACAAGACCTTATGAAAATGGCTTGCCAGACGTTTCATAAACTCCCAGTCCGTCTCCTTATACTGGATAATAGGAGCCTGTATTGCCCTATCCTGCCCTGCATTCCAAGAAAAGACACCGTTCTGATAATTTCCGGCGGTTTCCCCGGCTATCTTCTTATAGGATATTTCCGTATTCTGGAAGCTCCTGCTTTTCTTCTCTCTGTCCAGCAGAATGCTGTAGGTGGTAAAACCTATTTTTCCCGTAACCACTCCGTTTTCCATGGCAAACTCCGCCGTTTCCACCAGCCCGGCAAAAACTGTCCTTCCTTCCCCGTCCAAAATGACAATATCATCTCCGGTAAAATCCGTTTCCATTACTGTTTCACTGCCTTCTTCTGCAATTACCCCTTCCGCTATCCCTTTTCCATGTTCATTTTCCATGATTTCCGTCTCTACCCGCAGCAAGGACAGAAAAGGCACCCCGCTTTGCAATACCAGTCCGTTTTCCTTTATCTCATAAACCTTACCCATATTCCCTCCATTTCCGCCATCCGCAAACAATACTTTAAATGACTGAAACCTCCTTCAGCCCAATTCCCACTGCCCCTCTCCGCAGTATGCTTTCTGTCAAATCCATCCTCATTATCACATAAGAGTTATCCCCGTTCCTGATTTCCAGCGCTTCCCGTCCTTTTATTTTCTCCTTTTCCGGCGCTTCCTCCCAGCCCAGAAAGGGAATATAATATTCCGCGCTTGTTCCCCGCTTTCTGTTATACAGCACCGCCCTGGCAAACTTTATAAACGGATTGTAGCTTAACATCACGTCCTTTACCATTCCGCTTACCATAAAACAAGGAAATGTAATCACATCGGTAAATACTGTCTGCATATGGTCCTGCGTGAGAAAAAATAAATTTTGCGGCATTTCATAGAATCTTTTTTTACGCAATGTGATTTTGTCAATTGTCCCGAATCCCCCTATAGGCAAAGGAGGTACATAATTTTTGTCCACTGACGCTTCAAAATATTTCATGCTTCCGCTTTGCAGAATTTCAAATCCGGATGAAAAATAATATTTTCCAATCCGTTCCAGACCTTCCATATATCCGCCGTAATAAACATCTGCAGCCGCCTCTTCCGCCGCTTCTCTTTGAAACTCTTCCCCCTCCGGGGACTCCGCTCCATCCCGCCATCTGGTCTCTTTCAAAAATTTCCCGAGCAAAGTTCCGCATTTTTTATACATCCCATCCATATACCATCTGCGAAGCTCTTCCTTTTCCCCATCCAGAATACGGACGTATTCTTTCTGCAGTTTTTTATATAATACCGCACAGTCATCCTCCGCCCCCTGGAAAAAAGAATCCATGCTGCAGCAGACCCCTTCCGCCTCTTCCTCCACAAAGGGCTTTTCTTCATAACAGGCAATATAAAATTCATGGCTTCCTGTTATATAGCTGCTCCTTAAAAAGGCGATGACCAGGCTGTATGCCCCGCTTCCTTCCGTCCTTTTCTTTCCGGCTGTCAGTTTCTTTATCGCAGAGCAAAGATTGTCTCTGGCAGACATATCCGTTTCCATGAGCATCAGCCTTTCTTGCAGAAGTATTTCCTTGTCTTCCTGCAGGAATTCTTTCATCCCTTCCAGCCTTTCCATTCCGTGCTTTTTTTCTGCGAAATCTTCCTTTCGCCCCTCTTGCTCCATTCCGTATTTTTCCATCCCTATCTGCCCCGGTTCCAGTCAGTTCATATATATCTTCCCGCCGCCTATGCGTATCGTATTGTCCATCTCAATGCTTGCCCCTCCCTGGCTCACGGATACTTTATCGGATGCGGCTATGCGGATACCGCCCGACTGGCTGTCTATTCTAATGTCTCCTGCTGCCTGAAGGATAATCTTTCTTGCGCTTTTCATTACAATTCCCTCCCCATCCTTCATTTCGATGGAGGTTCCCTTGTTGTCTCTTAAGATTAATGCATCAGGAGTAAAAAGAATTTCTTTCCCTTGCCTGTTTTTCCATGATTTTTCATTCGGGTTCTCCCGGCCTTCCGACTCCAGATGGACACAGCTTGACACATATGCCTCCCCTTCTTCACTGTCCGGGAAAGTCAGCCTTACCTCATCCCCTATTTCCGGCATACAGTACCACCCCACACCGTCAGGAGTAGAATATACCGTAGCATAATCAAACCACCGGTATCCTGCCTTGTCTTTATTTTCATCTGCCTGAATGCGGACCTTTACCCTGGCTTTTTCCACATCCGTCACATTGGCTTTCAGGGATACCCCGGCAATCGCCGGATTATTCCCTTCCGGCTGGCGGGCGCCCTCTTTCGTATAAAGGGAATATGTATGTTTCAGTTCGTGTCCCTCCAGACGGCTCTCTGCTTTTCCAATCACCCATATCTTGTTACGGAACATGACAAAATCCCCAAGACCATATACATCCCTTGATACAATCTCATAGGCAGCCCGCCTTGCCCCTTCTCCACACCGGATGAGCCGCCAGCTTTCCGCCGTTATTTCCGGCTTTTTCTCCCTTTCCCTATAACCGAAATATAATTTTTTTCCTGCCGCCCCATACTCCGGCATAACGGCTGTTTTCGCATATCCTGCCAGTCTCTTTACAAACTGCCAGTCCGTTTCCCCATACTGCATCAGAAATCTTCCTGCCGGTTCGTCCCTGTTTTCCGGCATAATGATAAACTTTCCCCCGTCCTTTGCGAGACACCCTTCCAATATCTCCGTATACGTAAAACTCTTTTTCTGGAAAGACCGTATATGGGGAACCAAGTCCAGCAAATAGCTGCCGCTTTTCACAGTCATGGACAATATACTAATCTGATTCTCATTTTCTATCTCCATCTCCGTCATAATCCCGCCGAAAAAAACTCTTTCCTCCCCCGTTTCATCCGCCAGTTTCACGCTAACCCAAGTCTCCTGCCCCGCCTGCTTTAGGTATTCCTCTTCCTTTCCCTGGGGAATGATACCCTTTAGCGTCATCCGCCCATGCTCATTCAGTTCCTTTGTACATTCTGCTTCCAGCAGGCTCACGAACCCAAAAGGCTCCACTGTGATTTTCATCTCTCTCATCTTTCCACATCTCCTTTCCTCTCCAAAGGCTCCATTGTTTTCCACATCAGCATGACAGGCTCCTCCCACTGTTCCCGTTCCGTGTACGGGCAGTTAAAATTGGCAAGCACCGCATACCGGTCCATCTGCACAGCCAGCATTCCGTTATAAATATCGCTGTCCATCGCATGACTCCGAAAAGAAAAACAATAGCCCCCCGATTCTTCTATTTTTATACATTCATCAAATGCATAATCCGGATGGTCCCTTTTTATCGCACTCCGCATCCTCTTTGCCAGCTCCTCCATCTCTTCCGCCCCAAACTGCTTTGAAAAAACAGTAAATCCCAGATTCACGCTCAAATCCGCCGTAGTAAGTATTTCCTGCGGCCGGAATTCCGAAGGATATTTGATTCTCGCCATCTGCTCCGGCATAATTTTCATACAGTCGGGAAGAAACATATAAAATCTTTCCATCACCTTTTTCCGGCTGAAACGGACCACTTGTCCCGCAATGTAATACCCTTCCTCCAGGCTTTTATACTTTTCCTTTTTCCTTTCTTCCCGTTCCCGCAAAATTTCCATATCCATATACTTCTCCATCCCTGCCCTCCTCCATGCTGCTGCTTTGCAGCGGCACCAATCATCAATAGGAAGAACGCCGCATTTCAGGCGTTCTTCGAAACATTAAGAAACTCTTAAGCTGCGTCTCTTGCAGCTTTAGCGTTTCTTAATGTTTTTCTCACACTAACCCCCATGCCGCTGCTTTGTAGCGACATAAATCCAAATGAAAAATGCCGTATTTTGGCAT
>DNJW01000201.1 GCA_003488965.1 Lachnospiraceae bacterium
CAAACTTGGGATTGAAAATTTTCAATTTTCAATCTTATCTTTCCTTTCCGGCTGTTTTATTCTCTATCGCATATATAATTCGTTTTTCTCAATGTAAGCAATTACTTTATCAGGAACCAGATACCGGACGGATTTCCGTTCTTGTATTCTGGTGCGGATATCCGTGGAAGAAACCGCAAATTCTTTCATTGGCAGTATCTCGATTCTGGCCTTGTATTTTTTATGGAGATAGGCAATCTGTTTATTCAGTTTTATGCTGCCCGTGCCATTTCTTGCAGCCGCGAGAACAGCACAGTTTTGAAAAATAATTTCAGGGTTTCTCCATTTTTCCATAGAAAAAAGGCTGTCTGCTCCTGCAATAAAATAAAAATCCGTTTCCGGCTCTTCCCTTCTTAGCGTTTCTAATGTTTCATAAGTATAGGAATTTCCTTCCCGTTCTACTTCCAAAGCGGACAATGTAAAAAAAGGATTATCCTGAATGGCAAGCCGGGTCATTTCCAGCCGCATTTGTTTGTCCGCTATCTTCATCCCGGTTTTCATATAAGGCTGGCCGCTGGGAATAAATATCACATTATCCAGCCCCAGGCTTTCCCTCGCGCTTTCGGCAAGAATTAAATGGCCGATATGAATAGGATTAAAGGTTCCGCCCATAATACCGGTTTTCCTTTTCACCGTTTCCATTGAAAATATCCCTCCCTCTTTTGAAAAGATTTCTTCTTTGGGTGTTTTGTCCGGCGGCAGAAAGCATCTTAGGGCAAAAAGATTTTTTTATTTTCCTTGCTTTCCTTGTATAGAATAATTTTTCTGCCAATTACCTGAACCACTTGTGAACGGGTTCTGCCAGCCAACGTGTCCGCGATTTCCCTAGGTTCTTCCATACAATTTTTTAAAACCGTTATTTTTAACAGTTCCCGTGTATTAAACGCTTCTGAAACAGCTGCGGTAAATTCCGGTGTAATACTGGATTTTCCTATCTGAAAAATAGAATCCAGACCGTTTGCCAGACTTTTTAAATAACTTCGTTGTTTGCTTGTCATAAATAATGCTCCATTTCTTTGTTTTCTTCAGTTCCCACAGTATTCCTCTATTTATAGTAATCAAAGGAAAGACCGTATATGCGTACCGTGTCTCCTTCTTGAATTCCCAGTTCTTCTAATTTATCCAAAATACCGTTATCCTTTAAGAAATTCTGGAAAAAAGCAAATCCTTTTTCGGATTCCAGATTGGTATAGCCGAGCATTTTTTCGATGCGGGGGCCTTCGGCTACATAAACATTGTTTTTCTCGTCATAAGTTACGGTATAAGGTTCGTTGCTGTCTGCATGGAATTCAGGGAAATATTCTTGTTCAAATACCACCGGCTTATGGTCCATTCCTTCTAGAAGATTGTTAGCCGCATACAGCAGTTCCCGTACGCCCTGGCCGCTGACGGCTGAAATCGGAAAAACTTTGATTCCTTTCGGCTCAAATTCTTCCTTTATCCTTTGTATAGGGTCTTTTTCGTCTTCCATGCCGGTTCCGATCATATCTATTTTATTTGCGGCAATGATTTGAGGCCGTCTGGCAATTTCCTGGTTATAGGCTTCCAGTTCTTTATTAATGGTATAGATATCGTCCACCGGGTCCCGCCCTTCCGTAGAAGCGGCATCCACAATATGAATGATTAACTTTGTTCTTTCAATGTGCCTAAGAAACTCATGTCCGAGTCCTATGCCTTCCGATGCTCCTTCAATCAGTCCTGGAATATCGGCAATTACAAAACCTTTTGCATCTTCCAGGTCCACAACGCCGAGATTCGGATTCAATGTAGTAAAATGATAATTAGCGATTTTAGGGCGTGCATTCGTAACGCGGGAAAGAAGGGTGGATTTGCCCACGTTGGGAAAGCCTACCAGGCCTACATCGGCAATTACTTTTAACTCCAGCTGAAGTTCCAGTTCCTGTGCTTCCTGTCCCGGCTGTGCATATTTCGGCGCCTGCATAGTGCTTGTTGCATAATGCTGATTGCCGTTGCCGCCTTTTCCGCCCTTCAAAAGGACAATGCGCTTATTGTTCCCTGACATATCCACAATGACTTTCCCGCTTTCCCCTTCTTTAATTACGGTGCCGTAAGGTACTTTGATAATGATATCTTCCCCGTTTTTTCCGCGGCAGTTTTTCTTGTTTCCGTTTTCGCCGTTTCCGGCAGCATATTTACGGATGTGCCTGAAATCAGTCAATGTATTCAGCCCTTCATCCACTTCGAAAATTACACTGCCGCCGTCGCCGCCGTCGCCGCCGTCCGGACCGCCGTTGGGAACATATTTCTCACGGCGGAAAGAGACATATCCGTCACCGCCTTTTCCGCTTTTTACATATATTTTTGCTCTGTCTGCAAACATTTTATTACCTGCTTTCTCTCTATAAAGAGCTATAAACAGAGGATAGGCTCCTATAAACCATCCATACTTATATTACAAAGGGCTTCAAACATATCTAGTTTGAAGCCCGGATTGCTCGTAGTACTGTTATTTCTCTACAGGATATACGGAAGCCTGCTTTTTATCTCTTCCTTTTCTTTCAAATCTAAGTACTCCGTCTACCAATGCAAACAAAGTATCATCACCGCCTCTGCCTACATTAACGCCGGGATGAATCTTAGTTCCGCGCTGTCTGTACAGAATATTCCCTGCTTTTACGAATTGCCCGTCAGCTCTTTTTGCACCAAGCCTTTTGGATTCGGAATCCCTGCCGTTCTTTGTTGAACCAACTCCCTTTTTATGGGCAAAAAATTGAAGGTTCATATTTAACAT
>DNJW01000084.1:0-3743 GCA_003488965.1 Lachnospiraceae bacterium
CGTAATTTCCTATTATATAAAAAATAGCAGATATCTCTGCCCATGCATCAACATCTGCTATCTCCCATATAAAATTTCCCTCTTACATAACCGCCTCAACGGTTAACATTATAATATCATATTTTCCATTATTTGTAAATACCATTTTGAAAAATACTATTTTGAAAAATTGTATTGTTACTGTTTTTTGCATCAGAACCCCAACATCCTTCATAAATCTGCCTTCTAAGCCTTATCCCTATACGCCCAATACTTGTTCAGCAGAAAATTCAGGGGGACTGTAACAAACAGATTAATCACCGGTCCCAGCATCTCATGGATTCCTGCCACATCCACCCATATAACGAGCAGAATATTATTGAGAATCAAACCGGTTCCCGCATAAGAAATAAAAGTTTTTAAAAAGGCCTTCCACCAGACTCTTTCCTCCCCCTCCTGTGCTTTGAACACATATCTGTCGCTCCAATAATATGCATTTATCACACTGACCACAAAACCGGCAACATTTGCCAGAAGGTAATGCCAGTTCAGATTTACCAGCACCGCGTACACCGCATATGAAATCAAGGTATTGGAAACTCCCACCACTCCAAACTTCACAAACTGGCATATTTTGCCCCATACTTCTTCACTTAGCTTCAAATGCAGTATTTTATATATGACAAAATGCAGCACTGACTCTACAAGCTCCCAAAATTTATCCATTTTCCTTATCCTATTTCACCCACTGGGCCCATTTCATTCTGTATTCTTCCGCAGTCATCCCTTCCCCGTCCTGAAAAAGCTTGCGGAATAAATCATCATTGCCGATTCCCGATTCATCAATTACCTCTTTTACCGGTTTAATTGTAAATCTCAGCAGCTCCTTAGCTGCCGTAAAACGACGGTTTAAAATATAATCCCTTAACGTAATGCCATAAGTTTTCTGAAAGCAGGCATCCAGCTCTTCCTCGTCCATTTCATACTTTTCAGCCAGTGTCATAAAAAGGTTCGCCTGTCTATATTTCTCATTAACGCTTTCCCTTATTTCCCTGCATATTTCTTTATACCGGTCCTGACTGCTGTCCTTCTGCTGCATTACCGACGAAATACATTGGTTAATCAGCCGCAGCAATATTTCCCCGCTCTGCAGTTCCGCTTCCAAATCCTTTTTCTTCTGGCATTCCATCAGCTCCTTGATATATTTCTGCATATCCTTTATACTGCCTGCGCGGAACACGCTCTTTTGCTCATTCTGCTCCATAAACAGATTAAAATACTCCTCCGCCCCATGTCCGTTAAAATGAACCCATACCAATTCCCATGGTTTTTCTTCGCTGCTTTCATGGGCATAATAATTAGTACAGTTAATCAGCGCACAGTCCCCTTCTTTCACTTTATAGCTGTTATCGCCTGTAAAAACAGTTCCCTCTCCGCTAACTACGCCGAGGAATAAAAAAGAATTCAGGTTCTCTCTTTGGGATTTATGGGGCTGCAGGCTTCTTAGCTTTCCAACCTCCTGCACATATAACAGATTTTTCCTTGCAAATTCACCTGGCGTATGAAGCATCCGGACCGAATCCGTAATTCCGCTGGTAGAAAATAATGAATTAATATCTCCCATGATTTTTCCTCATTTCCGCGCTGCTTTATCGCGCATTTCCAGTTTGTGGATGCAGCGCAGACACAAACCGGGGAGTGAAAGATTTGAAAAGGCTTTCACTCCTTTGCTCCTTTTATACCTTGTCCCGCCAATAATTCAAAGTTTCCTCAATTGTCTGCCTTAATGGGATTTTTGGCTCCCATCCCGTCAGCCCCCTGATTTTAGAAATATCTGCTTCAATAACCGGAATATCCACCGGACGGAGCTTATTTCTGTCAATTTCTATTTTTATATTTCTTCCGGATAAAGCAATGATTAAATCCAATACCTCTTTAATGCTTACAGACTCTCCTCTGCCCACATTATACGTTTCCCCCGGCTGTCCATGTTCCGCCAGCATTCCATAGGCTTCCACAACATCTCTGACATCGGTAAAATCCCTTCTTGCATTCAGGTTGCCCACATACATCACCGGTTCCCGGATTCCCTTCTCAATCTCCGCCACCTGGCGGCAGAAATCGGATACCACAAAGATAGGCGGCTGCGCAGGACCAATGTGGTTAAATGCCCGCACCATCATAATTTCCATGTCATACGCCTGGGCATAAATATTCCCTATCATATTCTGGCACGCCTTCGTGGCGGCATAAATATTCCCCGGACGAATCCTGTTTTCCTCCCGGATAGGTATCTCTCCCTCCCTGATATGCCCGTACTCCTCCCCGGAACCGATAAGAAGCACCCTTGGCTTGTAATACAGTTCACGGACAGCATCCATTACATTCACGCTGCCTTTTATATTTATATCAATCGTCAACGCAGGATTTTTCCATGCCACGCCCACAGAACTCTGAGCCGCCAGATGGAAAATATAGTCCGGCCGTATCTCATACAGCAGCGATACAATATCCTCTTTATTCAAAATATCCAGATTATATACCCGGCCGCTGTTTCCCGGAATTTCTTCCGCCGGCAGTTTGGTGACATGCACTTCCATTCCGCAGCTGCTGTCCAGATGTCTGGTCAGATAACCGCCTACAAATCCGGCAGCTCCAATAATCAATGCTTTTTTCATATTCGCGAACCTTTTTCTACAGATTTTTAAACTCTATTTCCTTTTTCACCAGTTCCAAATCATTTTTTAGCATCCGTTCTACCAGTTCGTCAAAGGAAATCTCCCGCTTCCATCCCAGTTTACTTTCCGCCTTTGCAGGATTGCCCAGCAATATTTCCACTTCCGCCGGGCGGAAAAATTCTTTATTTACCTTTACGCGCACCTTTCCGGTTGCTTTATCCTTTCCGACTTCATCTACCCCTTTGCCGCTCCACTCCAGTTCGATTCCTGCTTTTAAGAAAGCAATCTCCACAAACTCACGGACCGTTCTTGTTTCATTAGTAGCAATTACATAATCATCAGCCTGCTCCTGCTGCAGCATCAGCCACATGGCATATACATAATCCTTTGAATGCCCCCAGTCGCGCTTGGAATCCATATTTCCAAGTTCCATATACTCCTGGATGCCTAATTTAATTCTGGCTACCGCATCGGTTATCTTTCTGGTAACAAATTCTTTTCCCCTGCGCTCGCTTTCATGATTAAACAGAATACCGCTGCAGGCATATAGCCCATAACTTTCCCTATAATTTTTAGTAATCCAATGCCCATATACCTTCGCTACGCCATATGGGCTTCTCGGATAAAAGGGTGTGGTTTCACACTGAGGTGTTTCCTGCACCAAGCCAAACATCTCCGAAGTCGATGCCTGATAAAAACGGCAGGCAGGCTTTACCATGCGGATTGCTTCCAGCATATTCGTAACACCTAAAGCGTCAATCTGTGCCGTTGCAAGAGGCTGTTCCCAGGAAGTTGCCACAAAGGACTGCGCCGCCAGATTATACACCTCGTCCGCATCGGAAATTTTCATCGCATTTATCAAAGATACAATATCCGTCATATCCGCATATATAAAATGTATTTTATCCTTGATATGATTCACGTTGCCATAATCCACCACGGATTTACGGCGCATAATGCCGTACACTTCATATCCCTTTTCCAGCAGCAGTTCTGCCAAATAAGAACCGTCTTGTCCAGTAATTCCAGTAATCAATGCATTTTTCATTTTTCTCCTCATTTCTGCGCTGCTTTATCGCACATTTC
>DNJW01000084.1:3994-4411 GCA_003488965.1 Lachnospiraceae bacterium
CAGCGCAGACACAAACTTGGGAGTGAAAGATTTGAAAAAGCTTTCACTCTTGCCTCCATTCCGAAGCGTTTTACACTGAAGAAGGTGCCATCACAGAATTTGTGACGCTTCGGCACAAATTCTTAGTATTCCATTTTTATAAATCAATCTCCCTGCTGACTCATCCGCATATTGGTACTTTACCACAAATACACTAATTTATCAATTTATCTTGCCAAAACAATATTTTTCTTTATGCAAAACGTTACTGTACACCCGTTGCTTGCCATCCGCGCAGCCAGAGCCAATATTTCTTAAGGAGCCTCTCAAAAAACGCCAGCGCTTGGTGAGGTTCTGTCGAACCTAGCGTCTGTTGCGTTTTTTGTGAAGCGAAAGCGGGGCTTCCGTAGAAATATTTGCTCTGGCTGCGCGGACGGC
>DNJW01000157.1 GCA_003488965.1 Lachnospiraceae bacterium
GGTAATCGCGGAGCGAAAGCGCGTCTCTGTTGGAATATACAAGCTGCACAATGACAAGTGCAGAATCACTGTATTTTGCAATTGCCTACAGGTTTATATCAGGAAAGGAGATGCAGGAATGAAGAAGAAAGTAGCAGCAGTAATGCTCACGGTCATGCTGGCGGCGGGTCTGTGTGCGGGATGCGGACAGCCGAAGGCAAGAGTGAACGAGGCAGGGGAATCGGTAATAACCGTATGGAGTCCCAGCGATGAACCGGCAATTGAGCAATGGTGGACGGAAAAAATCGAAGAGTTCAACGAAGCCCATAAAGGCTCCATTCATCTGCAGAGGGAAGCGATTGTGAGAGCGGATTCTTATGCCTATGAGGATAAGGTAAACGCCGCAATTACCTCCAATGATTTGCCGGATATTTTATATGTAGACGGTCCGAATGTTTCGGTATATGCGGCAAATGAGATTACGTTGCCGTTGGATGATTTCTTTACTCAGGAGGATTGGGATGATTTTCTGGATTCTTCCAAAAACCAGAATACATATAACGGGAAGATTTATGCAGTAGGAGCGACGGAAAGCTCTGTGGCGCTTTACTATAACAGGGATATGCTGGAGGAAGCCGGGATACGCATACCGGAAACGAAGGAGGATGCCTGGACTTGGTCGGAATTTTATGATGCGGCAGCAAAACTGACAAAAGACGGCGTAGTGGGTACGAATATCATTATGGATAAAGGGGAAGGCCTTCCCTATGTTTTGGAGCAGTTCTGGATTTCAAACGGGACGGATTTTGTCAGTCAGGACGGCAGTAAGGCAGACGGTTATATTAACAGCAGGGAAGGGGTGGAAGCGGCGGAGTTTTTAAACCGTTTTATTCAGGACGGCTATGCCAATATCGACCCTATCCAGAAAGAATTCCATAACGAAAGGGCGGCTACTATGCTGGGCGGTTCCTGGGAAGTGGCGACTTTGGAAAATGATTATCCGGATTTGAACTGGGGGGTTACTTACTTTCCGGTGGCGGATAACGGAGGAATCCTGACTTCTCCTACCGGCGACTGGGCAGCTTCGGTAACCAGAAATGTACAGGATATGGAAGCCGTAAAAGAAGTGATGAATTTCTTGTTTTCCGGGGAAAATGTCACCACATATGCAAAAGCGATTTCCAAGCCTCCCACAAGGGCTTCCAGTTATGATGTTCTTACGGAATATAATGAATATCCCCGCTCTGTTTTTAAGGAACAGCTGATGGAAACCGGGCATCCAAGACCAAGGACGCCTTCCTACAGTGTATTGTCCGCAGAATTTTCAGAGGCAATGCTCAATATTTTTACGGGCGTGGATGCGCAGACGGCTTTAGACGAAGCGGCGGAGGCAACGGATAAAGATTACAATAAATATTATAGCCAAGAATAGGGAAGGAAGGGGTAGGAATGATGCAGAAAGCAATCAATAAAAAAAGCGAAAGGAAGGCGGCGTATCTCTTTGTGGTTCCGGCAGTTGTCCTGCTGACGGCCTTTCTGGTATATCCGGCACTGCAGACTATAAGATATGCATTTACAGATTATAATATTATGCGGCCCGACAGAATCAAATTCAGCGGCATCAATAATTTCATCGAATTATTTCAGGATAAAAATTTCTGGATTGCAGTGAAAAATACGCTGTATTTTACCGTGCTGGTAGTCCCTTTCCAGACAGTTCTGGCACTGGCACTGGCGCTGCTGATTTCTTCCAGAAGAAGGGGAGTATCCGTTTTCCGTGCAGCGTATTTCAGCCCTCAGGTTACTTCCATGGTAGTTGTGGCAATCCTTTGGACGGTTTTATATAATTCCAATCCTGACAGCGGGCTTTTGAATGCGTTGCTGGTTAAGCTGGGAATGGAGCCCTGCGGTTTTCTTAATGACCCGAAAACGGCCATGAATTCTATTATTTTCATGTCCGCATGGCAGGGGGCGGGCTATCAGATGATGATTTTCCTTGCAGGACTGCAGGGAATCCCTAAGGAACAGTACGAGGCGGCATCCATTGACGGCGCCGGCAAAGTGAAAAGCTTTTTCTACGTAACGCTGCCGGGACTGAAAAACGTTATCCAATATGTCATAATGATTACCGTAATTCAGGCGATGAAGCTGTTTACCCAGCCCTATGTTATGACGAAAGGCGGACCGCAGAATTCCACAAGAACCCTTGTATATTATGTATACGAGCAGGGCTTCCAGAAAAGGAATTTCGGATATGCTTGTGCAGTGGCAGCAGTATTCTTTGTAATTGTAATATCTTTGTCCCTTGGTATGAAGAAGATTATTAAAGCAGAATAGGAGGAAAATTATGACACAAGAACAACGGGCAAGACTCGGCAAGCTTGCATTTTATCTTGGCAATACCCTTATTGCGCTGATATTTGTATCCCCTTTAATATGGATGATTTCATCTTCCTTAAAACCGGAAGCGGAAATATTCAAAGGACTGAATTCCTTATCCACATTTATTCCGAAAAACGCTTCCTTGGACAATTATCTGGAAGTTTTTCAGCGGATTGATATGTGGAAGTTTATCGGCAACAGTTTATTTTATGTGCTGGTAATTATCATTTTGGATTTGTTCGTGAACTCTATCTGCGGATATGCGCTGGCAAAGTTTGAATTTAAAGGAAAAAACGCCTTGCTTACATTGGTAATCAGCCTTATGGTATTTCCTGCGGAGGCGATTATGCTTCCCATGTATAGGGAAATGGCGGATTTGGGATGGATTAACACCTGGGCTTCCCTTACCGTGCCGTTTGTGGCAAAGTGCTTCAGTATCTACATGTTCCGCCAGTTTTTTATGGATGTGCCCAATGATTTGCTGGAGGCTGCCAGCATAGACGGCTGCGGACCGGTAAAAACGTTTTTTACGGTAGTGCTTCCTATTTCGGGAACCGTATATGCTACTATTTTCATTCTGGATTTCGTGGCGCATTGGAATGATTTTATGTGGCCCCTGCTGGTTGTTACCGGCGAGGAAAAAAGAACGATACAGCTGGCGATTCAGACATTTTTCGGTTCCAAGCCGATTAACTATGGACCGATTATGGCATCGCTGACTATTTCGGCAATCCCTATGCTGATTATGTTTATTTTCCTGCAGAAGTATTATGTGGAAGGAATTGCGTCTACCGGGATTAAAGGGTAGGGGAGAGGTTTTAAAATTAAGGAATTGGTTAGGACTATTCAAACATTTGAGT
>DNJW01000234.1:0-136 GCA_003488965.1 Lachnospiraceae bacterium
TATTTCATCAAAAATAGCATCATCCTCAAAATAATCTTTATATGCCTGATCCCATCCGCCAAAATCATCTATCGTGCATAAATCAACGGATAAATCAAAGGTATCAGAAAAAGTTTTCAAAATTTCTTCATTACTT
>DNJW01000234.1:473-6437 GCA_003488965.1 Lachnospiraceae bacterium
GTTTTCAAAATTTCTTCATTACTTGGACGGTAATAGTTTTCTCCTGCTAACTTCTGTGCTTCATCGGAATAAAGATAACTGAGATATTCCTTCGCTGCCTCCTGTGTCCCGTTTTTATTTGCATTCTCATCTACAATAGCAACTGACGGCTCTGCCTTAATACTAATACTCGGTGTAATCATTTCATATTCATCCGGATACTCCGCAACAGACAATAATGCTTCATTTTCCCATGCAATCAGCACGTCTCCCTGTCCATTCTCCACAAATGTTGTAGTTGCTCCTCTTGCACCGGAATCCATAACCAGAACATTCGCATAGAGCTTAGACATAAAGTCCTTTACCTGTTTTTCATCACCATTAAATTTCTTATCTGCATAATACCATGCCGCCAGGAAATTCCAGCATGCACCTCCGGAAGATTTCGGATCCGGCGTAATAACACCCACACCTTCCTTAACCAAATCATCCCAATCATGAATATCTTTCTCATTTCCTTTACGAACCAAAAATGCAATCGTAGAAGTATATGGAGAACTGTTTCCCTCAAATTCATCAAGCCAGCCTTCCTCAATCAGACCTGCCTCTTCAATTAAAGTAATATCATGTGCCAGTGCCAGTGTTACAACATCGGCCTCGTTCCCCTCAACGACAGAACGCGCCTGAGAACCGGAACCACCATGGGACTGGGTTATCTCAATATCCTTTCCGGTTTTTTCTTTATAATGCTCTTTAAATATCTTATTATACTGTTCATATAACTCTCTGGTTGGATCGTAAGAAACGTTGGTAAGTGCTATTGTATCACTGTCACCTGCCTTCTCTTTACCATTGTCACTGCCACATCCAGTTAAAGTCCCAAGCAGTAATGCCATTGACATCCCAAGTACAATTCCTTTTTTTGCAATATTTCTAGCTCTCATGAACATATCCTCCTTATTGATACAAAAACTTTGCACAAACGTTTGCGTAAAATTTGACTTTGTTTCTGTTTTATGATATTGTTTTTTTTGAACAAATAAAAAGATAGCGAATTTTACACATTTTGTCAAATGATTTTTATGCAAACGTTTGCTTATACAGGCTTTATCTAATGATAAAAGAAAAACATCTTTACCATCTATTTCATAAAAGAAAAAGGAGTTATACTTATGTCCCTGAAAAAAATTGCTTCCATGGTGGGAACCTCCATTTCCACTGTTTCCAGAGTACTAAACAACACCTCCCCTACCTGCGCCTCCAAGGAATTACAGGATAGAATATGGGCAGCGGCCAGGGAAATCAACTACCAACCAAATGAGACTGCCCGCTCATTGCAAAAATCCGGCACCGCTGCCCGGAACCTTCCCCATATTTCTATTGTATTAGCTCGTATTTCCACACTAGAGGAAGATCCGTTCTTTCTGGAATTATTTCGGGACTTAGAAGCAGAACTATTTAAACAGAAAGCTGCCATTGACCATATTGTCTATGCCGAAGAATCTTTTCAGCAAAATCTCTCTGATTCCAGCGGAGTGATTATCCTTGGCCGCTGCTCCAATAAGCTGTTAAAAAACATCACCTCGCAAAACCGAAATGTAGTCGGAATTTGGCGGAACTCCATGAATTTTAATGTAGATGAAGTAATCTGTGATGGCAAAAAAGCTGCAGAGATGGCAATGAAATATCTGTTCTCCCTGGGCCACCAAAGAATTGCCTATATTGGCGACTGCTCCTTTGAAAGCCGCTATGTAGGCTATTGCGATACGCTAATCCGAAATGATATTCCAATGGATTATGAATTAATCCGGCAGACAGACGGTGAGGGAGATGCAGCCTTTTCGGAGCTGCTCGAAAAGAAATTAGCCGGGGATACCGATTTTACCGCTGTTTTTTGCGCAAATGACAAGACCGCTATCCGTATTCTGGAATTGCTGAAAGCAAAAAAACGTCAGATAAAGCAGCCTATTTCTGTCATTTCCATTGATAATATTGAAGCCTCACAGAATACACAGCCTTATCTGACAACAATCCATATTCCCCACAGCGAAATGGCGCATATGGCGGTTACCCTTCTGCTGGACCGTATTGCCAGAGAACACAGAGAAATCATCCGAATCGAATTTCCCTGCCGGATTGTGGAACGCAATAGCTGCTACCGCTGTACCTTATGACTGATAATATTGCGCCTGTGCATTCCAAAGCCTGTAATACAGTCCCTCTGTATCAGCCGCCAAATCCTCATGGCATCCGTGCTGTACCACCTTTCCATCATCTATCACAATGATATCATTGCAAAACTGGCAGCTGGAAAGGCGGTGGGAAATATAAACAGCCGTTTTTGTCCCAACCAAATCATCAAATTTAGAATAGACATCATATTCTGCCAAAGGGTCAAGTGCCGCTGTCGGTTCATCCAGTATTTCAAATGGCGTGTCATGGTAAAGTGCCCTTGCAATCGCAACCTTCTGCGCCTCACCACCGGATATATCAACACCTTCTCCATCAAAGTCCGTATAAAGCGGCGTCTGTAATCCCATACCCATTTCAAATTTCTGCAAAAGTTCTCCCAGACCCACTCGCTGCAGTGATTGTTTTACCTTATCTGCATCATAGTCCATAGAAGCAGCCACATTCTGCCCTAACGGAAGGGCAGTCAACTTAAAGTCCTGAAAAACAACGCTAAACAGGCTTAAATATTCCTGATAATCATATTTTCGGATATCTATCCCATTTAACAAAATTTCCCCCTCTGTCGGGTCGTAAAGGCGGCAAAGCAGCTTAATAAAGGTAGTCTTTCCAGAACCATTTTTACCTACGACGGCAAGCCGCTCCCCAATTTGGAAATGAATGGAAAAATCCTTTAATACATATTCCTTTGAGCCCGGATAACGAAATGACACATTTCTAAATTCCAGTTCATATCTGTCATCATCCCTCTTTTCTATAGGAAGTACCCCTTCGTATTTTTTATTTGGTATATCCAGAAAATCAAAATATTCCTTTAAATATTTTGTGTTGCCGGCAAGCTGTGTCAACATAGAAACCCATAGACTAAAACTGTTTGTAAATACAGCGAGACTTCCCGCATAAAGAAAAACATCCCCTGCCGTCAGCACTCCTTTTAAAGCCAGAATCCCTAAATAAAAATAAATAATACAAAGAACCGCATTCTTAACACCACCTGTAATGGAATCAATTCCAACCCATTTCTTAAATCCCTTTGCCTGAAGCCTGCCCATCTTCTGAAACAGTTCCTTCATGTGTTCCCATATCAATGGCTGCTGGTGAAACAGCCGGATGCTTTTTCCAGAAGCTTCTCTTTCCAGATAATCACTGACATAATACCCTGCTTCCCGAAAACATGGAATGATATCATTATTTATCTCAAAAAGTTCTTTTTGCAGTTTGTTTACCTGACGCATTCCAAGCAATGTCAATACTATTGTAAACAGGATAAAACCAATGGAATAGAATTGGCTTCCCTGAAAAGCATTGCCGCTTTTTACGATAATCTGTACCATATATACAACAGCAATGACTATGTCAATTGTTTCCCAGACTAAGCTCATCAAATTCCAATACAGCATATTAATCCCGCCACCGCCGTCTGTATGTGACATCTCGTCCAAATCCCGCCGTTTATTATGAACATTTTCTGACTCCAGATATTCATAATCCATATTCAATATCTTCTCATTCAGATGAACATTTGCTGCATCCCAGATTCCAGAACCAAGATAAAAATAGTAATGGTCTACCGCTGCCTTCATCACCCCAAACAGGCAGCCGCCCCCGATAAACAATGCCAAATCCCGTACAATCACTTCCTGCGCTGCCCCTGTTGTAACATCGTCTAACAGTATTGCCGTAAACCAGATCGTCCAATATGTCTGAATCACACAAGTCACCGATACGATAAGCAGAACCGGGACCTTTTTCCCAAGCTTAAAAATCAGGGCAATTCCTCTTAGATTTATGTGCAGTAGCTCCTTTAATGAAAAACCAGATTTATTCATGCCAGCCTCCCTTCCTGTGACATCCTTTCCTTGTAATAATGGCTTTGCAGTTCAAACATTTCTGCATACAGCCCGCCCTTTTCTACCAATTCCTGATGTGTTCCATCCTCTGCAATTCTTCCTCCATCCAATAAAAGAATCCTGTCGCAAAAAGAAGTGCTGGAAAGACGGTGTGATACAAAAAAGGAAGTTTTTCCCTTTGCAAACCCTGCATATTTCTGATACAGTTCATTCTCTGCCAGCGGGTCTAATGCTGCCGTCGGTTCATCCAGTATTAAGACAGAAGCATCCCGGTAAAGAGCTCTTGCAAGTATTAGCTTCTGCCGTTCCCCTCCTGAAAAATCCACCGCATCTTCGTTGATATTTTTTTCCATCCGTTCCTGCAATCCCTTTGGCAGTTCTTCTACTTTTTCTTTCATCCCTGCCATTAAAAGGCAGTCCACTACCTTTTTAGTATCTGTCTTCTTCGCTGTGCACATAGAAATATTTTCCTGCACTGTCACCGGCAGGAAGCTGACATCCTGAAAGGCACAGGAAAACCATGTATACCGTTCATCTGACGCCATCATACCTAAATCCTTTCCATTTAATAAAATCCGCCCCTCCGTTGGCGTCAGAAGCCCACAGATTAATTTCATCAAAGTCGTTTTCCCAGCTCCGTTTACTCCCACAATCGCAAGTTTCTCTGCACTGTCTGCTTCAAAATTCAAATCATGCAGGACATCTTTTTCCATGCCCGGAAAACGGAAAGAAACATGTTCCAGTTTGAGTGTCGCCTTTTCCTTTTTTATTGGAAGAGCAATCTCCTTTGTATCCTGTCCATACTGTAAAAACTCCTGTACACAATGAAAACTAAATGACATCTGTTTTATTTTCTGCATATGGCTGAAACATTCATACAGGCTCTGTGAAAGCGCCTCTGCCATCCCTGCATAAAGCACCAAATCAGAGGCTGGCATTCCATGATTCATCACCTCATAAATTAAATACCCATAAATAGAAAGCCTTTGGACAGCAATACATACACTGACCAGTGCTTCCATCTCTGCATCGAATCTCTGGACAACCCCTTTATAATGCTGACGAATTCCCATATATTTTCTGGTAACACCTGTAAGCCAGTTTTCCATCTGATATAACCTTACATCCTTTGCCATGGAAAAATCCCCTGCCCTGTCAGTCGCATATTTTGCCTTGCGCCATGCACTTGATATCCTCTCGTTGTACTGATAATTTCTCCTGCCAGACTGTGAAAAAACAGCATAAACCGCAATCCCGGTCAATAGTACCGCAACCGCAATAAAAACAGACTGCCTTCCTAACATCACAGAATAAAATGCAATACTTAAAACGCTGGCAAACATCGTATTCAAAAATGTAAGGAAATTGCTTAAATCTGCCGAAACATTCTCCTCTCCAATATCCCCTCCATATAGCTGCGCCTTTGCCGTATCACGCTTCGTAATAAATTCCATATTTTCCAAATTGGCATACTCTGTATAAAGCAGCTTATGAATATAATCCATCTTCATTTCATTCTGCAAAATAAAGTTATTATTCCGCAGCCGTACTACCAAATGATCGGAAAGCAAAATGCTGCCCATTAAAAAAACAGAAATCATGCCAAGCACCATAAAAAGATGCTGAATTGTCTGACGGTTCTCTAACTCCGCCAGAACCGCCTTTGGCAGATAAACCTGCAGCGCCATCATTACGGTATATGACACCATGTAAATTACCGTCATCGCAAAGACAGACTTTTTCCATCTCCACACATAAGATAACAGCGCCAGAAACTCATGAATGCTGTCTCTTAAGCTGTGTCGCTTTTTCTTACTGCTTTCATCCTTTTTCATCTGTAATACCTCCATTTCTTTAAAGTACTGCTTTCAAACACACTCTAGTAATAGTATACACAAAAAAAGATACCGCAAATGATTTTTTCATAAGCGGTATCTGTGAATAC
>DNJW01000110.1:0-157 GCA_003488965.1 Lachnospiraceae bacterium
ATACAATTGCAAGTGTACATATAATTGTCATCATTGGAACTAACAGTTGCTTAAAAATACTTTTTCTCCTCATACGAATACCTCCTCACTCATATCAGACATTAAGGAACTGCCCAGCGCACTACTTAAAAATTATTCACGGCCGTTCTAAACATCA
>DNJW01000110.1:469-4919 GCA_003488965.1 Lachnospiraceae bacterium
AACATCATGCGAAAAACCTGCCAAAAATTCTCGAATTTGGCGTGGATGTGAAAAGTAACAGTTGTTGCTTCCGCAATATATAATAATTATAACATCTATGGACATATATGTAAAAATCATATATGATATGTATGTCATATCATAATGTTATAATGCAAAAAGGAGGAACCTCATGTCCATATCTTACGAATACTATAAAATATTTTATTACGTTGGAAAATACCAAAGCTTTAGCAAAGCTGCAAAAGCGCTGAACAACAGCCAGCCTAACATTACCAGAACAATGAATAAACTGGAATCTGAACTGGACTGCAAATTATTCATCCGCTCTAAAAAAGGCGTGACATTGACATCAGAAGGAGAAAATCTTTTCCAGCATGTTCAGGCTGCCCACAAACAGCTTCAAATGGGTGAAGCAGAAATTTCCGCCCTCAAAAAACAACATACGGGACATATTTCCATCGGTTTTTCCATTGGAATAACAGAACTTCTATTACATAACAGGATACTCCCGGTTCTCCATGATTATCATCTTTTATATCCCCAAACCCATATACGGATTATCAACAACTCAACCCCAAGTCTTGTTTCTGATGTATATCATGGGTTAATTGACATAGCAGTTGTTACTGCATTTTCTAATGCAAATTTAAATCTCCATGAAGAAATTTTATATTCCTTTCAGGATATACTAATTGCCGGTCCTTCTTTTTCCCATCTCCGGGATAAGGTTCTGACCCTCGCCCAGATATCACAGTATCCAATCATCAATTTATGGCATGGAACGGAAACCCATGAATTTTATCATAATTTCTTTGTTTTACATGGCCTTCCATTTGAACCCAAAATTGAAACAGCTTCGACCGACCAGATTCTTTCTTTTGTTTCCAATGATATGGGAATTGGTTTCATTTCACCAGAGTATGCCGGAAACGCACTAAAAGAGGGCTCTGTTTTCCAAATTAATCTCGCTGAAAATATTCCAGTACGCAATGTCAGCTTAATTCACGATATCAAAAGACCAGTCAATATCGCAGCTGATATCCTTGAAGATATGATCTGCAGCACCAAAGTGGCAGAAATTGATTGAGACCTGTTAAAAACAGATTTCAATCGATAAAGCTATCTCTCACTCCCGGGATAAGCTTCTGACACTTCCCTACTCCACATTTTTTAGTGCCTCATCCATAGGAATCCTCTTTATCCTCCTGAAGTCAAAAACCATGACAAGCAAATATCCAATTAAAACAAATACAAACATTTTAACGTATCCAATCGGCTCAATTGCGAATGTAAACCATCCGCTGTAACTGAACATAATCACCCGCCATGCCGCATCCATAACAAGCGATCCCAGAAAGACAGTGACGACCTCCGTTATCAGCAGAACCATGGTTGTTGATAGAAGATACAGCTTCGCTATTTCCCGGTTCTCGTATCCCAGAATTTTAACCATAGATATCGCATTTTCATTCTTCTCTATAATAATCTTAGTAAGAAGGTAAATCAGAACTGCTGCTAAAAGAACACACAATACCTTGAAATACTCCATATAAGCTCCCATCGAATGTTCCAGCTGGTCACACATTTTGGTAATATCCCGTTTTGTAATTACCGTGGCAATATTTTCTTCCCCAATGTCCGTAATTTCTGAATCAGACATATAGCCATTAAATTCTCCTTCCTCCAAATCAAATACTGTGTGGTAATTTTGCAGCGGCATAAATACAGCAATGCTCTGGCATTTGTCATAAATCCCCACTACTTTGAACTCATACTGTCTATCCTCATACTTCTCCTCCAGAGAAATCATATCTCCCACTTCCAGGCCATATTTATCCCGAAAAGGTTCTGAAATATAAACTTCCTTCTCTTTTAATGATTTCAAACCGGAAATTCCTACATATCTGCTGCCATCTGAAATTCCATACACCGAAACTTCTTCCTCCAATGCATCACTCTTTTTCTGCAATGCATGCATACTGAATTTCTCGGCATCCTCATTTTTGGTGCCGCACACATTCCCTGCTTCATCTTTGTATGACTTTAATACATACTGATATTTTGCAAACATCATATCCGCAGCATTTTCTTTGTAAAACTTCAGCGTATCAGGCATCCCTACCGCCATGGCAAGCATTACCATAATAAAGAAAATACCTGCAAAAAGGATAATATAATTTGGAATATTCTGGAATATGATGCGCAGACGGAATCTGTTGAAAAATTTCCATCCTGGAAGACGCATGGCTTTCTTATTTTTCATTTTCTTTAAATCATGCCGCAAAAACTGCAAAGGCGTATGCTGCATCATTCTGATAATAACGGCCAGATTTACGATAAACATCAGCATTACCGGAATCAATGTCGTCTTAAAAAAAGCATCCGGATTCCATATGGTTTGATAAGTTGGGAGACTATAGCTGTTATAGTACATAGATACCACAACATTTTTAAACACAGAATATCCTAATATATTTCCCATGCCTGCCGCTATCAGTGTCACGATAACCGGCATGGAAAGATAGTGTAAAACCAGTTCTCCCCTGCTGTATCCCAAAGCACGGAGTGTTCCAATTGTCTTTGATTCCTTTGCAATTGTATTGCTTATCGTAACCGCAAAGATAAAAGCAATAATTACAATTAGGATATCCAGTAAAACACCGCCCATTGCTTCATCCGAACCCATATCATCTGTTGCAAAGTTAATTGCTGCATTTGCATACCGTGGAATATAATCTTCCATTTGATTATTATGTGCAATAGTCTGCGTAAACAGTTCTTCTAAAAAATCATCCGAAAGTTTCTTTTCTTCTTTTTCGTCATTTGGTTCCTTTCCATACTTCCATGCATATGCATAATGGATAGATTGGTTTAAACAATCAAACCCACTCTCTGTCACCATTGCCACATCAAACTTTAAAGCATCAAAAATAAGATCGGTATTTTTTTCATGGAGTGTCGAGTAATTAACATAGGCAATCAGTCCGACAACCTGAAAAGACTGCCCGCCAACGGTAATCGTATCTCCTGTCTTAATTCCGGCATTGTCTGCATGCATCTGGTCAATCGCAATTTCATCCTCTTTCTCTGGAAAGTTCCCCTCCATAAGACACGCCTGGTTAACTTCTTCCGTTTTTGCATAAACCCTGACTGTTCCGTCAGATACGCCATCATTATCATTGTCTTCTTCTTCATTTCTGTAAAAATTTTCATACACCTGTACTGAAACAGCCGCAAAAGAAAACATTTCCTCATCTGCCTGATGGAGCAGCTCAAAATGCCCATCCTCTAACCTGTATTTGGAAACGCCCTTTCCAGCCGCCGTCATCATGCTTTCATTAGCTACATACATTCCTGACACAAACCCAATAGTAAGAATCAAAAACAAACTTACCACAAGGTACTTTTTCCAGTCACCCAAAAGCTCTCTGGGAATTCTCTTTAAAAGTGGATTTTTTACCTTTTTCATACTTTTTTCCTTTCCATCCTCATTTCTACAAATCACCACTCCAAATCCACGGCCGAAATTTTACCTTCATTCACCTCATTATGGCGGACAGTCCCATCACGAAGCTTTATCACATGATCTGCCATATTTTTAATTGCCTCATTGTGTGTAACCATAATGACCGTATTTCCATATTTCATATTGACATCTTCAATCAGCCTCAATATCTCTTTTGATGTATTATAATCCAGTGCACCTGTAGGCTCATCACAAAGCAGAATATCCGGATTTTTCACAATTGCACGTCCAATAGAAACACGTTGCTGCTGCCCTCCGGATAACTGATTTGGAAGCTTGTATCTGTGTTCATAAAGCCCAAGTGTATTTAAAAGTTCATCAATATCAAGCGGCGTATCCGACAGATATGCCCCAACTTCAATATTTTCCTTTACATTTAGATTTCCAATAAGATTGTACATCTGAAAAACATATCCCAAATGCTTCCTGCGATACTGTGTCAGCCTCTTCTCTCCTAAATCTTCCAGTTTATCACCATCTATGGATATATATCCCGAATCAGCACTGTCTATCCCGCCAATTATATTGAGCAGTGTAGACTTCCCTGAACCAGAAGGTCCCAAAAGAACACAGAACTCCCCCTTTGCAACAGAAAAATTCATTCCACGCAGCACCTCCTGACGGGTCTCCCCGCTGCCAAACCCCTTCTTTAAATCTACAATTTCCAAAAATTTTCTTTCTTGCTCTGACATTCTTATCCCTCCGTTTCTGGTTCCTGTCACCTTCTCATTTTTGCTTTGGCATAAGCCATAAAATGCTATATATTTATTAACTCATTATTGTTAGTTTTCGCTAACCATTGTTTTAAATAATAGCGGCTGCTGTTGTGTTAGTAGCCGCTAACTTAGTTTAGTATACTTCTATTACTGTGCTTTGTCAATAGCTGTTTTTGCAGCGACAGACGGCATAGCCGGATGGTTT
>DNJW01000389.1 GCA_003488965.1 Lachnospiraceae bacterium
GATAAATCGCTCAGAAATGGGGATAGTATGGAAAAAGGGAAAGGTGTGGAATGCAGTGTAATTATAGAGAGCCTTGAGCAGCTGTGCGCCCCGGTTTTTGCGGAAAGCTGGGATAATGTAGGGCTTCTTGCAGGACGGAGGGATAAGGAAGTAGGAAAAATATGTATCGCGCTGGATGCTACCGACGGAGTAATAGAAGAGGCGGCAGGGAATGGTGCGGATATGCTTCTGACCCATCACCCTCTTATTTTCTCTTCTATGAAAAAGGTAAATACGGATGACTTTATCGGCAGACGGCTGGTAAAACTGATACGGAATGATATCAGTTATTATGCTATGCATACCAACTTCGATGTTATGGGGATGGCGGATGCGGCAGCGGACGAAATCCGTTTAAAAGACAGGCATGTGCTGAGTATTACCTATGAGGATGAAATTGCCAAGGAGGGAATCGGCAGATACGGAAGGCTGCCTCAGATTATGACATTGGAGGAATGCGCTTCCTATATTAAGGAGATTTTTCATTTGGAAAGCGTAAAAATATATGGGGAAAGGGATACGGCAGTGGAATGCGCCGCTGTATCGCCCGGCTCCGGTAAATCCATGATACGTCCGGCGATAGAGGCGGGAGCCGAAGTACTGATTACCGGAGATATCGAACACCATGAGGGATTAGACGCAATGGCTCAGGGACTGTCAATCATAGATGCCGGACATTATGGGCTGGAGAAAATTTTTGTGCCGTATATGATGGAATATATCCAAAGGGAGTTTCCCCAGATAACTCTGTTTGCTGCCAGAGAGAAAAATCCGTTTTGGCTCATATAAGGGGAAAGATAGGAGGAATATATGGTTACAGTTACCATTAACGGGGAAAAGAAGGAATATGAAGAGGGTACTACCTATGAGACCATCGTAAAGGAATATCAGGCGCAATATAACAATAGGATTGCGCTGGTTACGGTGAATGGGAAAATCCGGGAGCTGTTTAAGAAAGTGAAGAAGGACTGTGAAATTTCTTTTTTCACGGTCAGCGACCCGATAGGGCATAAAGCCTATGTGAGAACTGCGGTAATGCTTATGATTAAGGCGATGCAGGATGTGGCAGGCGAAGGCATGCTGGAAAGGGTGAAGGTGGAGTTTGCCATCGGTCCCGGATATTATTGCAGCGTAAAGGGGAATATAAAGCTGGATGCGGATTTTATTGACAGACTGAACCGGCGCATGGGGGAACTGGTGGCGGCAGACCTGCCGTATATCAAAAAATCCTATCCTTTGAACGAGGCGGTGGAAATTTTCCGCAGCCAGAATATGAAAGAAAAGGAGAAGCTGTTCCGGTACCGGAGGAGTTCGTATGTGAATGTATATTGCCTGGACGGGTATTATGACTATTATTACGGTTATATGCTGCCCAGTACAGGATACGTAAAATACTTTCAGGTCTTATCCTATGAGGACGGTCTGATGCTTCTGCTGCCGGAGCCGAAAGCACCGGAAAGGCTGCCTTCCGTAGAGCCGCGGGAAAAGCTGTTCCAGACCCTGAGACAGTCCGATGAGTGGGGAAATATGGTGAACGTAGGCACGGTAGGGGATTTGAACGACCAGATATGCAAAGGGAATATTAACGACCTCATTCTTGTGCAGGAGGCACTGCAGGAGAGGAGGATAGGAGAAATTGCGAGGGAGATTGTCAACAGGGGCGGCGTAAAATTTGTGATGATTGCCGGTCCCTCCTCCTCCGGAAAAACTACATTTTCCCATAGGCTGTCGGTACAGCTGCGCACTTACGGCCTGATTCCGCACCCCATTGCCTTGGATAATTATTTTGTTAACAGGGAGCAGACACCTAAGGACGAGAACGGAAATTATAATTTTGAGTGTCTGGAAGCCATTGATGTGGAGCAGTTTAATAAAGATATGCTTGCACTGCTGGCAGGAAAAACCGTGGAGCTTCCCACTTTTAATTTTAAAACAGGACAGAGGGAATACAAAGGCGATTTCAAAACCTTAGGAGCAGAGGATGTGCTTGTAATTGAAGGAATTCATGGGCTGAACGATGCTATGTCCTATGCCCTTCCCAATGAAAGCAAGTATAAAATATATATCAGCGCACTGACAAGTATTAATATTGACGACCATAACAGAATTCCCACCACGGACGGACGCCTGCTGCGGCGGATGGTAAGAGATGCCAGAACCAGGGGTACGCCGGCGAAACGGACAATAGGGATGTGGAGTTCTGTGAGAAAGGGGGAAGAGGAATATATTTTCCCTTTCCAGGAAAGTGCGGACGCCATGTTCAATTCCGTATTGATTTATGAACTGGCAGTGTTAAAGCAGTATGCGGAGCCTTTGCTTTTCGGCATAGAAAAAGGAGCGCCGGAATATTACGAGGCAAAAAGGCTTTTGAAGTTTTTGGAATATTTTATCGGGGTAAGCAGCGATAATCTTCCGAAGAATTCCATCTGCAGGGAGTTTGTGGGAGGAAGCTGTTTCAACGTATAAATATGACGTATGATTAAGGTGTAAAAGTTCTGTCCGGCAGCATCGTCTGGCA
>DNJW01000005.1 GCA_003488965.1 Lachnospiraceae bacterium
GGATTGGTTTATCAGAGGGACGGTGACGGGAATCTGGTAAAATTTCAGATAGAAGAATTGGACGGATCAGTTTCCACTACCAAACATGTGCCTGAAATCATTATGCCGGAACAGATAGGGGGAAAAGGAATTGTTGGCATTGAGGAAGGAAGCTTTGACCATAACTGTTTTATTGAAAAGATAACCATCCCGGGTTCCGTAAAAAAGATTGGACCGAATGCATTTCTGGGGAGCCATAATTTAAAGCATATTGTTTTTACGGATGCGGCCAATATTGAGAGTTTGGGAAAAAATGCCTTTGCTACTCAGGTGGTGGACAGAAATCATGGAAATAAGTCTCTGCAGCCTAATACCTGCGATAAAGACGCTGCTGATTTTGAAGACTTCTTAGAGGCTGAACATACTCCGTTTTTAAGCTTTACCGGCGCTATTGAGAATGATGAGGGGAAAATCACAGAGCCATTTAAACATGCTATGAATGATTCGTCGAAAATTAATGCCGGAGCGCAGCAGACGGCATATATCACTTATTATAGCGGTATGCCTACCAATCTGACGGTGAAATATAATCCGGATGTGCAGATGGCTGAATTGCAGCATTTTCCTTCTAAAGACGATTTGGAAACAGGATTTCAGGTGAAGGAGTCTGAATATGTAGGCGCTTACCAGCCTCGTGGTTCATCGGCTTATTATAGATATCCTTATATGACGGATAGATTGGCACAGGCGGCTAAAGACGCTGCCGCAGGCGGTTCATCGGAAGAAATGACGGCCATGGTAAACAGCGTGGAAAATGTAGTGATTCCTACGGGTGTGAATGCAATAAAAGAAGGATTGTTTTCCGGGCTGGATACCGAAGGGAAAATAGTGGGCGGCGGAGAAGTGCCCGTGCTGGATGCCGACGGGAATCCGGTGATGGAAGAGAAGAAGGATGACCAGGGGAATGTAGTGATGGGGGATGACGGAAATCCGGTCATGGTTCCGGTTATGGAGCATTCGGATGAGGTTTACCCTGAGGATGATTATGAAGCTCCGGCAAAGGATATTAAGACACTTACTACCAAGAGTATTATTAATATGAAGCCTTATACCTTCGCAAGACTGCCGGAACTGGAGAAGGCTTATGTAAGCGGTTCCTCTATCATAGGGGATTATGCCTTTGATAAATGTCCTAAGCTGGACTATGCAGAAGTTGGACCGGAAACCTCCCAACTGGGAGTACAGCCCTTTGCCAGATGCGATAAGCTGGTGGATGTGAAGTTTAATGAAAATCCTTCCTTTACACAGGAGGGCGGCATTATCTTCGGTACGGATGCCAACGGGACAAAGACAAAGATTGTGGAATGTCTGGCGGGCAGAGGAAGTGTAGGAGAGTCCTCCATGACAGTAGGGCCGGAGGAACTGGCAGGAATTAAAGAAATCGCTGTGGAAGCATTTGCCAACTGTCCGTCTATTACCAGAGTGGATTTATCTTCTACCGGGGTAACGGAAGTGCCGGAAAGATGCTTTGCGGATTCCAAACGGTTAAGCAATGTGATTCTGCCCGGCGTAATACGGGCTATCAGAGCGGGTTCCTTCTGGAATACGGACGGACTGACCGAGGTGACGATTCCTAACAGCATCGGTGTAATCGCACCCAATGCTTTTGCAAAGGTAGATAAGGTAAACGGCAAATATGATGAGCAGAATCCGAAAGATAAGGACAGCAAATTCCAGTTCATTACCACAATGAACCCGAAGAGCGTGGCTGCTTTATATGCGGATGATTATAGTTATATCATGGCAGCCGACAGCCCTAATTTAAGGGAGAGCTACCAGCTGCAGCTCTGGTACGTGCTGGGTACAGAAGACCCGGTGCTGTACGACGACACAAAATTTATAACAAGAGGAGAAGAAATTGAATTAACCGTACTGGATATTCCGGATATGACGGAACAGGGCTACGAATTTTCGCATTGGCAGCCTACGCCGGAACAGATTGGTATTGTGGAAGGGCCTCTTCCGCCGATTTATGCTTATTATGTGCCTATCGGTGCAAATGTTTACACAGTCCGTTTCTTCGATATCGAGAAAAAGGAAATGGAAGAGTATACCCAACGGGTAGAAGAAGGCAAAAATGCAGTGCCTCCGACCCGGGATGTGATGGCTGTGGAAGGAAAAGTATTTACCGGCTGGGATAGGGATTATAACAATATTACCAATAATATGGATATTTATGCCCAGTATACAGACAGGGAGGCCGGCAAGTATTATGTAACCTTCTATACAGATGCTGACTTGGCTACCATGATTGGCAAGGTGCAGGAGGTTGATGAAGGCGAAAGCGCTATTGAACCGGCACATCCCAAGAAAGATGGATATACCTTTGCAGGCTGGTCTTCCGACGGATGGCAGAATGTGACAAGGGACTGGGAGATTTTCGCAGTATATACGCCGGAGGAACCGAATAACCCGGATGACCCGAAGGATCCGGATAAGCCGGATGACCCGAAGGATCCGGATAAGCCGGATGAACCGACAACCAGCGGGAACAGCTCAGGAAATAATGACAATAATAATAACAATAACAACAATGAGAAAAAGGATGATACCGTATCCGAAAACGCTACAAAATATAAAGTAGTGGTTAACGGAGGAAGCGGTTCAGGGGATTATACGGCGGGTACAATTGTACCGATTAATGCTTATGCAAGGGCGGACGGCACGGTATTCGACAAGTGGACCAGTTCGTCCAATGGAGTAGGTTTTGTGAACCAGACGGCAATATCCACTACCTTTACGATGCCGGCAAACGACGTAGAGATTACGGCTAACTTTAAGACGGGTTCCTCATCCTCTTCCGTAAGCGGAAACTCCAGAAGCGCAAGGAGAAATTCCACAACGACAGTGGATGTAACGAAGAACGGCATTTCCAATACGGGGCTGGCTTCGGCAAATGTGAATGGGTCTTCCGATAATTATGTGATAAGGGTAACGGATGACGCCCAGGCTACGGCAGCGGTAATTGCCGCTTTGGAAGCAAAATACGGGGATATGAGCAATATTGCTTACCTTCCCATGGACATCAGCTTGTATGATTCCACTGGGCAGACGAAGATTACCGATGTATCCGGCATTACCGTAGATATTACGCTGCCGCTTCCGGACGGTTTAATCCAGTATGCCGGAAATAACAGGGCGGCGGCTGTATCAAACGGAAGGCTGGAAGATTTGAATACGAAGTTTACGACCATTGACGGAGTGCCTTGTGTACAGTTTACGGCAACACACTTTTCACCTTATACTATTTACGTGGATAAGGGAAATCTGTCAGAGGGGCTTATGGACGCAACGCCTAAGACCGGCGACCCGATTCATCCGAAGTGGTTCCTGGCGATGGGGCTGGCATGTATTTCAATTATACTGTTCTGTAAAAAGGACAAAAGACAGCCTAATGTGAAGGCGGCATAGTTTCGGGGGGAGCCTATGGGTAAAAGGTTGAAAGAAAAACATTTTCAACTATTGATTTTGAGTCCGCCAAAGCGGACATGGGGTATAAAAATGAAAAATTTTTTGGGGGCACTGCTGCTGTGTA
>DNJW01000116.1:0-3721 GCA_003488965.1 Lachnospiraceae bacterium
AAAATCAGATTAAGAAGAATGGGTCAGAAGAAAGCTCCTTTTTATAGAATTATTGTGGCAGATTCCAGATCCCCGAGAGACGGAAAGTTTATTGAGGAAATCGGAACCTATGACCCTAACACAGACCCCAGCACTTTTAAGGTAAATGAGGAACTGGCTAAAAAGTGGCTGGCAAACGGGGCACAGCCTACAGATATTGTGAATAAGATTTTCAAACAAGCAGGTATTACAAAATAAGTGTACTTGGACGCTTTTGGAGGTGAACTATGAAGGAATTAGTTGAAGTAATTGCAAAAGCACTTGTTGACAATCCGGATGAAGTTGTAGTGACAGAAAAAGAGGACGGAAGAAATATTGTGGTAGAGCTTCATGTGGCACAGTCCGATATGGGCAAGGTAATCGGGAAGCAGGGAAGAATTGCCAAAGCAATCCGTTCCGTTGTTAAGGCAGCATCATCGAAAGACAATAAGAAGGTGGATGTAGAAATCGTTTAAATAACAAGATAAAGCGATGAAATAAGGATGGGTATTTCCCATCCTTATTTTAAACAGGAATAGCTGACGGCAGTGTGTGCCGCGGCCAAATAGAGGAAAGGGATATGGAAGAAAAGCTAAGAGTCGGAATCATTTCTTCGACACATGGAATCCGGGGGGAAGTAAAAGTTTTCCCTACAACAGATGACCAGAACCGTTTCAAAAAATTAAAGAAAGTACTTCTTGATGACAAAAAAGAAAAATTGGAACTTGAAGTGGAAGGTGTCAAATTTTTTAAAAAATTTGCTATTTTAAAGTTCAAGGGAATCGATAATATTAACGATGTAGAAAAATACAAAGGAAAAGAACTTTATGTAATAAGAAAAGAAGCCCAGAAGCTGGAAAAGGATGAATATTACATTGCGGATTTGCTGGGTATTGATGTGGTTGAAGATAACGGACAAAAGCTCGGAACGCTGAAGGATGTTATAGAGACTGGCGCAAACGATGTGTATGTGGTAGAGCGGGAAAAAGGAAAAGAACTGCTGATTCCGGCAATTAAGCAGTGTATCTTAAATGTAGATGTGGAGTCCAGGCGGATGGATGTACATTTATTGGAAGGGCTTTTGGAAGAATGAATTTTTATGTTATGACATTGTTCCCGGAAATGATTGAACAAGGAAGCAGAAGCAGTATTTTAGGACGGGCGGCGAAAAACGGCATTTTATCCCTAAAGGCGGTAAACATCAGGGATTACACCGAAGATAAGCATGGGAAGGTGGATGATTATCCTTATGGGGGCGGAGCCGGAATGCTGATGCAGGCGCAGCCGGTTTATGACTGCTTTCTGGCGGTCAGGGATAAAATAGAACTGGACAGAGGAAAAGATGCAGGAAGCAAAACAAAAGTAATATATCTTACTCCACAGGGAAAGACGTTCCATCAGGAGATGGCGCAAGAATTTGCAAAAGAAGAGGACATCATATTTCTCTGCGGCCATTATGAAGGCGTAGATGAGCGTGTGTTGGAGGAAATTGTAACAGACTATGTTTCCATCGGTGATTATGTGCTGACCGGAGGTGAATTAGGGGCGCTTGTAATGATTGACGCCATTGCGAGACTGGTTCCGGGAGTGCTGAATAATGAAGTTTCTGCGGACATTGAGACTTTTCATAATGATTTGCTGGAATATCCCCAATATTCTAGGCCGGAGCGGTGGCACGGGAAAGAGGTTCCTCCGGTATTGCTGTCCGGAGCCCATAAAAAAATTGAAAAATGGAGACTGGAGCAGTCGGAAATAAGGACGGAAAAAATGCGGCCTGATTTATACGAAAAATATAGAAGAAGAAAAAATATGGCAGAGAAGCTGGTCAGGGAAAATAAGGCACTGTATGCGGACATGTCGGAAAGTTTGTACCGGGGCAGGGGGATACTGGTATATGACGGGGAAGACGGGGCAATTATATTGGACAAGGAAGCGGAGGTTTATATGCTTGCCGCTTTTTGTGAGGATGCAGCGGAAAAAATCGTAGGGCTGATACCGGAAAAATCAGATGTGAGCCAGTTTATTCTTCATCAGGAAGTTTTTCTGCCTCCAATGGAAAGACGGTATCGGTTAAAAGAAAAAATGGAATGCAGAAGAGCTGTTTATAACCAAGATGTGCCTGCACCCATGTCAAAGAGAACCGATGTGGTTTTGCTGGATATTTCCTATCTGGAAGAAATTGCCGCACATTATCATTTAGGCTCCAGAGAGTATATAAAAGAAAGGCTTTTGCAAGGCTGTATATTCGGTGCGTTTATCGAAGGCAGACTGGCAGGATTTTCAGGCGAGCATATTGAAGGAAGCCTTGGTATGCTGGAAGTGTTTCCGGAATATCGAAGACAGGGAGTGGCTCAGGATTTGGAGGCGTTTATGATTAATTTTCATCTGTCGAAAGGATATCTGCCTTATGGGGATATCATAGTAGGAAACGAGGCTTCTTTGGGGCTTCAGAGAAAGCTGGGGCTTAAGATATCGAAGGAAACTTTTTACTGGGCGAATATAGAAAAATAACTTGCATTTTTGTTGGGTTTATGATAGAGTATTCGTGTTGTGAAAATTGGATGGTCCTCTGTACTTATATGTAGTAAGAACATCTGGATATGAAGGAGGCACATATGAACGATATTATCAGAGAAATTGAAGCAGAACAGCTGAAAGAAACAGTACCTGAGTTCCGGGTAGGCGACACGGTGAAGGTATACGGTAAGATTAAGGAAGGCAACCGCGAAAGAATCCAGGTATTTGAAGGAACGGTATTGAAGGTTCAGAACGGCGGAAACAGAACGACTTTTACCGTAAGAAAGACATCAAACGGAATCGGAGTGGAGAAAACATGGCCGCTGCATTCGCCTAACGTTGAAAAGGTTGAAGTTGTCAGAAGAGGTAAAGTAAGAAGAGCGAAACTGTTCTACCTGAGAGACCGTGTAGGCAAGAGAGCGAAAGTAAAGGAACTGGTAAAATAGCAGACAGAGGGCAATTACGATGTGTAATTGCTCTTTCTTATTTTTTATAGTATACTATCCTTGGTATAAGCAGATTTGTAAAGTGGGATGAAAAATGAGAAGAAGGCACAAAGGATTAAGTTTTTATGAAAAAAAGAAGAGAATAAATGCCCATGTTCTAAAAGAGATTTTTGGCATGATATTCAGTACGTTTGCAGCGGTCTTGCTTGCAGTGGTGCTGGTAAGCAGTGTGGGAGTACAGACGAATGTAATCGGTGTTTCGATGGAGCCGTCATTGTATAACGGACAGGAAGTATTGATTAACCGTCTTATCTATAAACTGTCAGCGCCCAGAAAGGATGATGTCGTAGTATTTCTTCCGGGCGGAAACCAGAATGCTTATTATTATGTGAAAAGAATAGTGGCCGTTCCCGGACAGAGAGTACAGATTATTGGAGGCATGCTCTATGTGGACGGAATTCCGGAGGAAAATGATGTATATGATAAAATGGAGGATGCCGGGATTGCTGAAAATGAAATTCTTTTGGGAAACGATGAATATTTTGTGCTTGGCGATAACCGCAACAGCAGCGAAGACAGCCGCTCCGGCAACATCGGACCGGTGAGCCGGGATACGATTTACGGAAAGGCATGGTTTCATATGAGCGGCGGAGAAGACGGGATGGGGCTGGTACGCTGAAAAAAGGCGGTTGGACGGAAAGGTATGGTAGAAGATTGAAAATTAAAATTTTCAATCGCGA
>DNJW01000116.1:4071-5572 GCA_003488965.1 Lachnospiraceae bacterium
ACAAACTCGTTATGCGCAAAAAGCGGCGCAGAAATGGAGTAAAAATGAATTATCAATGGTATCCAGGTCATATGACGAAGGCAAAACGGATGATGCAGGAAAACATAAAGCTGATTGACCTGGTAATAGAACTGGTGGATGCAAGAATTCCCATGAGCAGCCGTAATCCGGATATTGATGAACTGGCAAAGAATAAATCGCGGATACTTCTTTTGAATAAATCGGATTTGGCGGATGACAGATACAATAAAAAATGGAACAGTTATTTTAAGGAAAAAGGGTTCCATGTAGTAGAAATAAATTCCAAAAGCGGAGCGGGCATAAAGGCGATACAGGGAACCGTACAGGAAGCATGCAAGGAAAAAATAGAACGGGACAGAAAAAGAGGAATTCTGAACCGGCCGGTGCGGGCTATGGTAGTGGGTATTCCAAATGTAGGAAAGTCTACTTTTATTAATTCTTTCGCTGGAAAAGCATGTACCAAGACCGGAAATAAACCTGGGGTGACAAAGGGAAAACAGTGGATACGTCTGAATAAAGGATTGGAACTTCTGGATACGCCGGGTATTTTGTGGCCGAAATTTGAAGACCAGGAGGTAGGGATGCGGCTGGCTTTTATTGGCTCCATCAATGATGATATCCTGCATATGGATGAACTTGCCCTGGAACTGATATGCTTTCTGCAAACCCATTATTCCGGTGTGCTTGCCCAAAGGTATGGGCTGGAAATGCCGGAAGGGGAATGGGAAGCGAAAGACTGTAAAAAAGAGGCGCTGGATATTCTGCATATGATTTGCCAAAATAAGCATTGTTATTTGAAAGGGGAGGAACCTGATGTGGCGAGGGCGGCTTCTATGATAGTGGATGATTTCAGAAGCGGGAAGTTTGGAAGGATTACATTGGAATTTCCGAATATGGGGTGAAAAATATGAAAAAGGTTTTAAAAGAAATATTAAGTACCAGCATATATTTGTTAATAGTTCTCTGCCTGACTTATATAGTGATTCATTTTGTCGGACAACGGACACAAGTAGTGGGTGCTTCCATGGAAACAACACTCAGTGACAATGACAATCTGATTGTAGATAAGCTGACTTACCGGTTCCGGGATCCGAAGAGGTTTGATATTATTGTTTTTCCTTTTCAGTATGAAGAAGATACCTATTATATTAAGCGGATTATAGGTCTGCCGGGGGAAACGGTTTATATTGACGGGGAAGGGAACATATATATCAACGGGGAACTTTTAGAGGAAAGTTATGGAAAGGAAGTTATCCAGGATGCCGGGCGGGCTTATGAGCCGGTTATGCTGGGAGAGAATGAATATTTCGTTATGGGTGATAACAGGAATAACAGCCAGGACAGCAGAGACCCTTCTGTGGGGAATATTTCCAGAAAAAATATTATCGGCAGGGCATGGATTCGTATCTGGCCGTTAGGCAAATTCGGTATTTTAAAACACCAGTAGACAGGAGATTAGTGTGAAAAATCAGCTTGATAG
>DNJW01000375.1:0-6013 GCA_003488965.1 Lachnospiraceae bacterium
AATCATGGAGGTTAGTATGACTCAATAAAACTGGAGATTCTAATCTCCTGCGAAGTGCTGGCGTTTTTTAAGAGGCTCTTTAGGAAATATGTTCTCTGGCCGTGCTGACGCAAACAACGTGTTAATAATAATGAAATTTATTTAATAATATTTTAGGATAAAGGTATAGATAATAATAGAAAGAAAGTTTAAAATAAAAGCATAAACGATAATTTGAATCGTGTGGAGGAAAAAGTATGGCAAAGAGAATGCTGAGTTTACAGCATTCATGGGAGTGTAAGACATAGCTATCACCGGATGGCGTCTTCCGTTAATAGGTAAGCAGTTATTCGGGAACTTTTTGGAAATGCTGGTAATCTTTGCAGGAATTCCAGTCTCCGCCCCAAGTAAAGCCGTGTTCCTTAAACAGTTTGTAGCATAAGTCGTTTTCATCAATTTTATAAGCGAAATCTTTGGAACGGTCCGCATATGTCTCGCTTCCTTGAGGGGAGATATATGTGGTGCCGTCATTTTTATATACGATATAGGGATTGAAAAAAGGATTGATATCGATGGCGAGCCCTAAAGCATGCTTGGAAAGGCTGGAGGTGCCGTCTACCGTCCGGTAATTGAAGCAGGAGGTGTTGTTATCCTGCATGGAAAGGGTATCGTCGCCGCTGTATTCGTCAATCAGACGGATTTGTTCTATCTGATATTCATTTTGATATAATTCATAAAAAATTTCTACTAAATCCTGGGCAATAGCCTTGCTGCAGATGAGTTCGCCGGTGCGTTCCACTCCGTGGAAATTATAGTGAAGGACACTCATGTAGCAAAGCTCATCGTAGGACACAAGGATATCATCCGGGGAAGCTGCAATATTTACAGCCTCTATGGCTAACGTGTCTTTTTTGTTTTCTGTGACGGGATAAGAAATTCCGGTGATTCTGTTTATGATTTCATCCGAAAGGGGTTCGTAATAAAAGCCGTCTTTATATACGGTTCTGTCCGGGTTTGTCTCCATGGAGGAATCCTCGCTTTCTTGTTTATTTTCTGCATCTGTCATATTGTGTTCTCCTTCCAGACCGGATGTATCCGGAGCCGGAGAATCGTTGCTGTTATCGGGAGAATCGTTTTTGGAAAGTTCCGATTGGGGAATACTGTTATCTTCTATTGTATTCTTTGGAGCCTGTTCAGGTGCCTTGGTACGGTAAGCGATTTCAGGATTTTTTTCCGCATATTCCAATAAAGTTTCCGAACCGGCAAATAAGCGGGAAAATGCGGTACAAAACAGAATAATGGCACAAATTAGAAGAAAGGGTTTTAACAGTTTATTTTTATCCATAATAATATAGGTATCCTTATCAGTATATTGGCAAATTATCGTAATGTTTTTATTTTAGCACATATGGACGATTTTTACTATAAAATTTCCGGCGGCAACAAAATACTTTATACTCTTGTAATCCCCATCTTTTTTTAGTACAATAAAAAGCGCAGCTTATTGTAAACTAATTTTAAAGAGTGGATAACAAATGGGAATTATTGAAGCAAAAAAACTCATTTTTGAATATATCAGACGGGACGAGGAAGGGAATGTGGAAGGAATCACCCGTGCGGTGGACGAGGTGGATTTGGACATTAAGCAGGGGGATTTCGTGGCGGTTTTAGGACATAACGGCTCCGGAAAATCCACGCTTGCAAAACACCTGAATGCGATTCTTTATCCTACGGAAGGAACGGTCTGGGTAGACGGAAAAGATACCGCGGACGAGAAATATTTATGGGAAATCAGACAGAGTGCAGGGATGGTGTTCCAGAATCCCGACAACCAGATTATCGGGCAGGTAGTCGAAGAGGATGTAGGATTCGGACCGGAAAATATGGGCGTGCCTACGAAGGAAATATGGGAAAGGGTAGAGGAAAGCCTGAAAGCAGTGGGCATGTATCAATATAGGAAACATTCTCCCAACAAACTGTCAGGCGGGCAGAAGCAAAGGGTATCTATCGCGGGTGTCATTGCAATGCATCCGAAATGCATTATTCTGGATGAGCCGACGGCCATGCTGGATCCCAACGGCAGGAAAGAAGTCATCAGGGCAGTGCGGGCGCTGAACCATGCGGAAGGTATTACGGTAATTTTGATTACTCACTATATGGAAGAAATTATTTACGCGGATAAAGCAATCGTGATGGACAAGGGACATATTGCCATGCAGGGGAGTCCAAGGGAAATTTTTTCCAAGGTGGAAAAATTGAAGGAATTGCGTCTGGATGTGCCTCAGGTAACGCTGCTGGCCTATGAGCTGAAGAAGAGCGGTATTGCTTTGCCGGACGGAATTCTCACCAATGAGGAACTGATAAAAGCATTGCAAGCATAAAAGAAAGCGGAAAAAGAAATGGCGATTATTTTAAATCATGTAAGTCATATATATGAAGCAGGGACTGCCATGGAGGTGGCCGCATTAAAAGATGTGAGCCTTTCCATACCGGATGGGCAGTTTATCGGACTCATTGGCCACACCGGTTCCGGCAAGTCCACGCTGGTACAGCATTTAAACGGGCTGATGAAACCGACTTCCGGGCATATTTATTATAACGGGGAAGATATCCATGAGGAAGGCTTTGATAAGAAAAAACTCCGAAGCAAGGTAGGGCTGGTATTTCAATACCCAGAGCATCAGCTTTTTGAAATAGATGTATTTTCCGATGTCTGTTTCGGACCGAAAAACATGGGTCTGGATGAGAAAGAAGTACAGCTTCGGGCATATGCCGCTTTAAAACAGGTGGGACTGGAGGATGATTATTTTTACCAGTCGCCCTTTGACTTGTCGGGCGGGCAGAAGAGAAGAGTGGCTATTGCCGGTGTACTGGCTATGAAGCCGGAGGTGCTGATTCTGGATGAGCCGACGGCAGGGCTGGACCCGAAAGGGCGGGATGAAATATTGGACCAGATTGCGGCTCTGCGGGCGGAAACGGGCATTACGGTTATTCTGGTTTCCCATAGCATGGATGATGTGGCAAAATATGTAGACCGTATCGTTGTAATGAACCAGGGCAGCGTAATGTATGATGACGAACCGAGAAAGGTATTCCGCTATTATAAGGAACTGGAAGCGGTGGGACTGGCGGCTCCGCAGGTGACATATATTATGCAGGCACTGAAGGAAAAAGGATTTCCAGTGCAGACGGATATTATTACAATAGAGGAAGCAAGAGATGAGATTTTAAAAGCATTAGGTAAAACAGGGAGAAGAAATGCTTAGGGATATTACTTTAGGACAATATTATCAGACGGATTCTGTGATTCACAGATTGGACCCGCGGGTGAAACTGGTGGCTACAATTGTATTTATCATATCGCTTTTTTTAGTGGATAATTTTATCGGATATCTGATTGCCGCCGTATTTCTGGCATGTATGATAAAGATTTCCAAGGTTCCTTTCCGGTTTATGGTAAAAGGAATGAAATCAGTGGTATTCCTGCTGCTGATTGCGGTGGTTTTCAATCTTTTTCTTACGCCTGGCGAGCCGGTTATTTCATTCTGGAAGATAACAGTTACCAAGGAAGGGCTGAGCATGGCGTTCAAAATGGCAGTAAGGCTGGTGTTCCTGATTATCGGTTCCTCTCTTATGACTTTAACGACCACGCCCAATAACCTGACCGACGGCATGGAAAAACTGATGGCACCTTTAAAGCGGCTGCATGTTCCGGTACACGAGGTGGCTATGATGATGTCCATTGCTTTACGGTTTATTCCTATTTTGCTGGAAGAAACGGATAAAATTATGAAGGCCCAGATAGCAAGAGGGGCCGATTTTGAGAGCGGCAATCTGATAAAAAAAGCAAAGAGCATGGTGCCCTTGTTAGTGCCCCTTTTTATTTCGGCATTCCGGCGCGCCAACGATTTGGCCATGGCGATGGAAGCAAGATGCTACCGGGGCGGTGAGCATAGGACAAAAATGAAACCGTTGGTGTATCATAAAAGGGACGGGATGGCATATGGGATATTGGCGGTCTATGCGGTCATGAGCGTATATTTCGGGAGATTTTTTAGAATATGAAAAGGGTAATGCTGACAGTAGCTTATGACGGAACGGCATACAGCGGTTTTCAGGCACAAGATAATGCCCATACCATAGAGGGAGAGCTGAACCGATGTCTGAAGGAGCTTCTTAAGGAAGAAATAAGAGTAATCGGCGGGAGCAGGACGGATGCAGGAGTCCATGCCCGCTGCAATGTGGCGGTTTTTGATACGCAAGCCCGTATGCCGGCAGAGAAAATATCCTATGCCTTAAACCAGCGGCTGCCGGAAGACATCCGTATACAGAGGTCGGAGGAAGTGGCGGCGGATTTTCATCCCAGACATTGCGAAAGCCGGAAAACCTATGAGTACCGGATTATGAATGCGGAGTTTCCGGTTCCTACCAAGCGTCTGTACTCTTATTTTACTTATGTGCCTTTGGATGCGGAAAGAATGAAGGAGGCAGCAGGATATCTGGTGGGGGAACATGATTTCAAAAGCTTTTGCAGTGCCGGAAGCCAGGCGGAAAGCACGGTAAGAACTATTTATGATATCCAGGTGTTAAGCGAAGGGGAGGAAATCGTCATCCGTGTAACAGGGAACGGTTTTTTATATAACATGGTGCGGATTATTGCAGGCACTTTAATAGAAGCAGGAAAAGGACGGCGGAAACCGGAAGAGATGGAGGCTATTCTTGCCGCCAAGGACAGAGGTGCAGCCGGACCAACGGCTCCGGCATGCGGACTCATGCTGATGAAATACGAATTTAAGAAATATGAGTTTTAGAAATATGAATTTTGGAAAAATATTATTGACACACGTGGAAGCGTATAATATAATATTCCAGTATGACAATGTTTCGTAATGCAATGCCAAAGCCCCGGCAGAGCATTATAAATATAGGTGCAGAAAAGCGTTGGAATGGATACAATGCTTTCTGTTTGTCTGTCAGAACAAAGCTATGAGGTGTGGCCGGACATCTGCACCGGGGCAGGAGGGCTGACAGAAAATAGGACAACGGAAATATCTGGTTTATATGCCGGAAAATTTGATTAAAGGTTGGAGGTAACGTAATGAAAACTTTTATGGCTAGTCCAGCTACTATCGAGAGAAAATGGTATGTGGTTGATGCTACTAATATGACACTTGGACGTTTGGCATCGGAAGTTGCCAAAGTTTTAAGAGGAAAGAATAAACCTATTTATACACCCCATATTGATACTGGAGACTATGTGGTCATTGTGAATGCAGCAAAAATTAAAGTAACCGGAAAGAAACTGGAACAGAAGATTTATTATCATCATTCCGATTATGTAGGCGGCTTGAAAGAAACCAGATTGAAAGAGATGCTTGCCAAAAAGCCTGAAAGGGTAGTAGAACATGCAATTAAAGGCATGCTCCCGAAGGGACCTTTAGGAAGACAGATGTATAGAAAACTTCATGTATATGCAGGGCCTGAGCATGAGCAGGCAGCCCAGAAGCCTGAAGTATTAACATTTTAATTAAGAGGACGGAAAGGAGAAAATTAAAATGGCTAAAACAGCAAATTGCTACGGAACCGGCAGAAGGAAAAAATCAATTGCAAGAGTATATTTAGTACCTGGCAATGGAAATATTGTAATTAACAAAAGAGGCATTGATGATTATTTCGGACTGGAAACACTGAAATTAATTGTACGGCAGCCTCTTGTTGCTACAGATACAGTGGATAAATTTGATGTAAAAGTAAATGTACATGGCGGCGGATATACAGGACAGGCGGGAGCAATCAGACATGGCATTTCCAGAGCCTTGCTTCAGGCAGATGCAGATTATAGACCGGTACTCAAAAAAGCAGGATTCCTGACGAGAGACCCTCGTATGAAGGAAAGGAAAAAGTACGGTCTCAAAGCAGCACGCCGTGCACCGCAGTTTTCCAAGAGATAGTTCAAGAGAATATTGCAAAGAAAAGACATTCCCCGGAAACAGCGTGTTTCCGGGGTTTTCTTATATAATAGGAAATTACGCCA
>DNJW01000375.1:6292-6986 GCA_003488965.1 Lachnospiraceae bacterium
GCCGCCGGGCCAACTTTTTTTATATTCTGAATTTCCTATGAGACAGCACAAAATCACACAAAATTCCAACGGTAAGTAACGAGTAAGTGACAGGTAAGTGACAAATGAGAAAATCTTTTTCTCGTGTCGTGCGCACGACAATGTTATAATGCAAAAAACAAGAAAAGAGGTGGTATCAGTGAACCGGACGGAGTATAAGAACCAACACGCAAAAGAGCATTACGACCGGATAAATTTCAAAATACCAATAGGGGAAAAAGAAAGAATACGGGCAGCAGCATCCGCAATCGGGATGTCGGTCAACGAATATCTCTATGCACTGATATGTGATGACCTTGCATCCGGGGAAAGTAAGTTCGGGAAGAAAAAGCAGGGATTCAATGAGGAGCAGCGTTGCATGTTGGAAAAGTGGCAAGTTCCGAAAAAATATTATGATATGATTGAGGATATGTCCTATTCAAAGGAGGAGGGATATTTCATATATCTCAAGGATGGATTCATAAATGATGTGACTGGCAGCAGGAGTATCCATTGTGAAAAGACCTCCGAGGTTCGGCGGGTAATTGGAAAGACACATAAGAAATAAAAGATTGTAGAACATAAGAAAATATGATAAAATATAACATGACAACCGTGTTGCAGGGTGGGCTGACCTCTCATTTTTACAGAATGGGGGTGATGCCTATGAAAAATC
>DNJW01000217.1 GCA_003488965.1 Lachnospiraceae bacterium
AATTAGTGGAAAAATCGGATAAATTTTTTGAGGATGAGAAAAAATTCAGAAAAGAAAAAAATGAGTTATTAAAAATGTTCCAGAAATGTTACGAAAATATTGATTTCCTGAGAAAAGAAAAGACGGTGGAGGAAGATGACCTGGAGGTATTGGCACAGTTAGGAAGCAGTGCAGAATTAAAGAAAAATTTATGCGGGCTGATTGATAAATTTTTAAAAATATCTTTTGGAGGAAGGAATACGGCAAAAGGGTACGGCTGTTATCTGGTGATACAGATAGATGATGCGGATTTATGCATGGGCAATGTATTTGAAGTCTGCGAGAATATAAGAAATTATTTTTCGGTTCCTAATGTAATTGTAATGATGGCGGCAAATTATGGACAGCTGAAAACGGCAATTCATAAGAAGTATTTGGAGCAGTATGAAAAAATAATCTCGTTGCAAAAGGACAGCAAATATGCCGACAAATGCAGCCAGATGGCGTCAAGGTATCTGGAAAAGATGCTTCCGGCAGGACATCGGATTGACTTGCCGGAGGTGGACACTGCCATAAGTGAAAACAGCCAGTCCCTTAAGGTTCTATATTATAAATACCGCGGACAGGAAAAGACAGAGCTGTTTCAGAAGGAAGTGGCAGGCTGCGTCGACATGCAGGAGCAGCTGCTTAAGCTGCTGTATATGAAAACCGGCATTGTGCTTTTAAAACGGCAAAGGGAAATGCATCCGTTTCTGCCGCACACCTTGCGTGAACTGACACATTTTGTAAAGATGCTGGATGGAATGGAAACGGTGGATCAAAGGAAAGCATTCCGCGTAATGACTGATTCGGAGGATTACGAGGAAATTGAAAAACTAAAGGGAAATCTGGCGCTTTTAAAAGAATATTTCTTAAATTACTGGTGCGGAAACCATTTATCCTATGGGCAGCAGCTGTTGATATCCAAAATAGTCCAGGCGGGGCAGAAGATGACGCTTGTTTATAAAGGAATCAATGAGTATTTTAAATCCTGCGGCAGGGAAGCAGTTCATTTAAATGCTGTTACATATAAAAATATTTTATATAAGATGATAGAGGAACAATTGGGCGAAGAACTGGAATTGCAGGAAGCTATTTATTTTTATTATACAATTATGCTGAATGAGTGGTTTGTCCGGGCGGTAGAGGAACAGGAACAGTTTGCTTTTATTTCCCATTTTATTGAAAAGCCCATAGATTTAAGCATAGGGGCGGATAATAACGGAAAAGAAAAATTTCCCAAGTATGCCCAGAAATATTATGTGATGAAATTTGATATAAAGGCAGATAAGCTCCGGGAGTTTATGACGGACGAGAGCATTGTTGACGGGGATATCAATACGTGGCTGGAAACTTTCTGCACACCGAAAACCGGAGACGGAAAAAGCGAAATACCGGAAATGACAGAGGTGGTGGAGGAAAAGCGGGTTTGGAACGAGGATGTAAAGGAACTTCAGTTTGACATGCTGCAGCCTATATTGACCATGCTGCTAAACGGAACCTGGCTGAGCGGCAGCAACAATCAGGGAACGGAGGATGAATCGGTCAGCGATGACCGTCAGGAACTGCAAAAAAAGTGGCAGGATACGCGGGATGATATGACGTACTTGGTCAGTGTTAAAAATCTCATAGCCAACTATGAAATACAGAAGTGTGTGCAAAGGAAACTGGATAAATTATGCAGAAATTTTCTCAGAAGAAAAACAGTTGTTCAGTGGAAAACAGCCTGCAGTGAAGTTTACCGGCGGATTGATTCCTGGACAGAGGAGAATGCGCCATATTTGGGAGAGACAAGCGGAATAGGCCATACTTGCGAGGAATATTTGGATTCCTATATTGGGAAAGTTGTTTTCTTATGTAATCAGGATAATGAGACAGAATATTTGAAGGATTACAAGTCCCATTTGCTGAAAATGATTGAAGAAATTACGGTAAGTGCCGGAAAAATAACAAAAGGCAGCAAGAATGGGGCAATGGAAACGGCGGAGCTGCTAAAAGGGCTGAAAGAGGGAATGGACAGCAATTACATAGGAGTGGTACAGATGCAGAAGGATGTGGAAATCCGGGAAGCAAAGCTGAGCAAACTGTTTGAAATTGAAGCGAGAATGGGCGAGGTCTGCAGTGAACTGGTGGAGAGTCTGGAAGGTGAAATAGGAGGCAAGGAAGCGCTGAAAAAGACAGTGAATGACTTTAAAGCAAGAATTGCCAATTTTAAAGGCGAAATTAATAAAATAGAGCCGTAGACAGTCAAAAAGGGGGATTCGATGCATCAGGAAAGAGAGAATCTGGATATTTTATTCCGCAGGACAGCGCCGGAAACGGTTTTGGAAAATATTAGAACATACGGAAGATTTGCAATGAAATATCCTCTGCAGGCGGATGCGCAGAGCTATGCCTATGAAACCTATGAACATTATTCAACGTTGAATATGCCGGAATATTCCCCGGATGAGACACAGATGCGTTTTCAGCTGCTGGAAAGGTCGATAAAGAAAGATAAAGACGGGGCAGTATACTGCGCTTTATACGAATACGCAGAGAAAGTGCTGGTGATGAAAGGAAATTCGCCGGTCTGCCGGCTGGATAATGTGCTGGGATGGAATTCCATATCAAAGCGTCTGGGGCAGGATTTATTTACGGCGGCATGGCTGGCTTGGAAGGACGGGGAGGATTATGTCAGCTATAAAAGAAGGTTTGCCTGGCCGGCGATTCTAAAAACAGACGACAGAAAACTGGAAACGATTTTTGAAAAAGGCTTGGCGGAGAATCATTTTCATTTGCACGGTTCCACCCAGTCCTTTGCGCTTTCGTGGGCATGCCTGATGAACCATCCAGAAGCTCTGGGAAAATATTTCGGAAGAAACAGCTATTTTATGGAAAATCTGGATGCAGGCGTATCCAAAGGGGTGATGGACAATCATATGCCATGGAAGGAAAAGATGGCATACGCAGCGATGATAAGGGCGCTTTTGTTTGCACGCTGTGCCGGAATTCTGGACAGCCGGGAAGTATGGGAAGAATTTAAGAATTTTGACCGTATGCCGCTGCCTTCCAAGATTAAACAGCAGACGGAGTCGCTGCGCATGGAATACGGGGCACATTTCCTGCAGAAATCCCGAAAAAAAGTTTGTCTTGATTATGCCAACAGCAATTATTTTTATCAGGTGGATGAGGAGGCAGTGAACCGGCTGCTGGCAGGGGAGAGGAGCTTTCTCTACCATTGTTTCAGGCTGCAGTTTGAGTCGGAACTGACTCTGCAGGAGTCTTCCTTGTTGTATCTTTATATTTTAGTAAAGAGTCAGTTCCGCAGCGAACTGATCCAAGTAAACAAACGGACCGGCTTCACTAATTTTGCCCGGCATCAGGATAGAAAAAATATGTTTTTTGGAGAACGGGAGGAATACTGGACAGAAGCCCAGCGCCTGTCGGTGGGTGCGGCAATGAAAGAGAACCATCTGGTATCGCTGGAGGCAAGGATTATGCCGAGGGAAACTGCTGCACAGATGCGGAAGGAAATCAGGGGACTGGATTCCAGAATCCGCATGGCAGTAGGCAAAAAAGGGAATATGCCCCATTACGTGATTCATTTTCCGAAAAAGAAATTTTCGTTAAAAGAATTTAAAGGGAGGGAATATCTGCTTCTGCCAAGAAATTGGAAGGTGAGAGAAGGGGCAAAGAAAAAGGCAAAGGCGCTGGTGCGGTATCTGCAGTGCTTTGGGGAGGAAAGGGCAAGGGTTTACGGGATTGATGCCTGTTCTCTGGAAATAGGATGCAGACCTGAGGTATTTGCAACGGAATTCCGCTATATCAGAAAATACGGCATAAAGAAAAGGAAGTATTTTAGGGGAGAGGAAGCGGAGAACTGTCCGGGCACATTGGGGATTACCTATCACGCCGGAGAGGATTTCTTGGATATCATTGACGGCTTGAGAGCGATAGACGAATCGATAAGCTTTCTTCAGATGGAGAAGGGAGACAGGATAGGTCATGCGCTGGCTTTGGGTATAGAACCGGAAAGATACTACAGAAGGAAGCGGAGAAATGTTTATCTGGCCAAGCAGGATTATCTGGATAACCTTGTCTGGATGCTGTATCGGTCGTTGGAATTAAATGTGGTAATCGATGTGAACCATAGGGCAAAAATGCAGGAAGATGCCAGAAGGGTATTGATGGAGATTTATTATGAAAAAGGTTCTTCCTCCGGCAGGGATATGGTGAACCGGCAGCCGGTGGAAATGCTGGATATGTACTATGACAGCTGGAAATTGCGGGGCGACCATCCCGATTTATATAAAACCGGCGGGTACAAAAAGGAAATTTCCCTTTCCTCATGGGAGTATGATTCCTGTAAGGAAGGCAGGGCGTTCCCGTCCAATTACAGGAACAATGAAATGATAGCCGGGCTATATTATAGGTATCATTTTGATGGAGAGGCAAAGGAAAGGGGCTTAGAGCCGGAATGCTACGAAGTAGCTGACTGGTATGTGGCATTGGTGAAGGAGTTTCAGATTGCTTTGAGAAAGGAAATGGCAAAGCGGGGAATTGCCGTGGAATGCAACCCTACCTCCAATGTGCTTATCGGTACCTTCGGAAGCTATGACAGACATCCGATTCTGACATTGAATGACTGCCGTTTGGACGAGCTGTCTAAAAAAGTACATATTCAGGTATCGGTGAATACGGATGATATCGGGGTGTTCGACACTTCCCTGGAGCATGAATATGCGCTGCTGCTGTGCGCCATATGCAGGGCACGGCATAGGGAGGGGAACTATAATGACGATGCGGTGTATGAATATCTGGATTATTTGCGGGAGAACGGAATCCGAATGTCATTTTTGCAAAATACAAAATGTAAATAGGGGAAATACAGATGGATAAAAATATTGCATGTATGCTGAAGATAGTGAGAGGGAAAATAGGTGATGCTGAAGAATTGGCTTTAAGGGGGATTGATACTGTCGTCAATGCAGCCAATCCGACGCTGATGGGCAGCGACCGGGGAGTGGACGGGTGCATCCATGCGGCAATTAACAGGAAGCTGGATAACGGGGAGACATTTGCTGGTAAAATCTGCAGGGAACTGGACAAGGAAAAGGGAGAGGAGCAAGACAGAGAGAAATACAAAATTCGCTGCAGCCGGGGACAGGCAGTGATGACAGGAGGCTATGGGCTGTGCAGAAATATAATCCATGTGGTCGGAAGCCAATACGACGGAAAAAGCAGGGGAGGCATCGGCTGCTCCAGTTCCAGGGTTGACCTATTGGAATCCTGCTACTATGAGATTATAAAAATAGTCAGAAGCAATGCGGATATAGAGAATATTGCAATCCCGGTAATCGGTGCTGGGGAATATGGGTTTCCTTATGAGCTGGCTGTAAGAATCGCCTTATCAGGCATCGGAAATGCATTGGTGGACTGGAAAAACGAGGATGAAGAACTGTTTGAATTAGGGAAACTGAGGAATATTTATTTCTATATTTATGACGATAATCCAAAGGAATGGCAGAAAAACTACAGGTATGCGGAAGAGGTGTTAAACCGGTATAATCTGCTGTTTAGAAATGACAAGAAGGTAGTTTTCCAGAATTCCTTTATGGCACAGATACGTTATATGAATGAGATTATCAGGTATGACAGGAAACGGGGGTATTTTGCTGCGGCAAGAGCTATCAGGCTGTTGCTGATAGCAGTCCGTTTTCTTTTTATGCCTGTAATGATGATAAAGGATATGATAGGGCGGACGGACTGGGAGAAGCGCAGGCTGGTGGTGGAACTGCTGTCGCTGGCAAAGATGTTCTGCCCTTTTCTTTTTTGGATTTTTTGGCAATACGGGTACTGGCCGCAGCATCCTTGGGTGCATGAAGTGCTGTTCCCCATAGCGGTCATATATGGGATGAGCGATACGGTTACCTATTTGCTCACATTAATTATGATGGCGGATATCCAGCGGCCTTCGGCAAACCTTATCCGGTCGATGATTATGCTGTTTGTCAATTACATAGAAGTGACGGTTGGATTGTCCTATTTGTATTTTATGAGATATAAAGGAAGCATTACTTTTGCAGATGCGGTGCAGTTTGGGATTCTTGGAATCCAGAAGGAGGCAGTCGATACATCGGCATTGATAAATCAGGTTTTTGTATATGCAGACGGGGCGGCAAAATTCTTTTTTATTTCTTTGGTATTCGGATATTTTGCCAACCATATGAAACAAAGAAAATTCAGGAGCTGAAGATTAGCAGGCAATTGCGAAACTCGAAATTATGAGAATATTCTGACAATATATTC
>DNJW01000064.1:0-2917 GCA_003488965.1 Lachnospiraceae bacterium
AATTTTTAATCGTCATAACTGGATATACATAATATGTTCGTAAAACATATAATAGATTGACACAAGCATTGCTACGCTGTATAATGATTGATACAAGCAGATGAGAAAGGAGAGTTATGTCAGTGATGAAAGATGATATACAAAAATTAAGGGTAAAGCTATCAGAATTGACAGATGAAAATAAGCGTTATGTAATCGCGGTTGCTGAAGCATTGTTTTTTGCACAGGGCAATGGTGAGGTAAAAGAATGTAACACGGAAAATGCAGCGTGTCAAAGGATAGTGGGGAGTTGCCGGTAGTAAAGGGTTCAAAGTTGTCCATTTATTCATAAAAAATAAACGTAAAGGAGAATTTTATTATGATTCAGCAAAGAAATATTGCAGTATGTATTATTTTATCTATCATTACATGTGGTATTTATGGATTGTACTGGTTTGTTTGTATAACAAACGACACCAATACGGCTGCGAATACGGAAGGAACGTCAGGAGGGGTTGCACTTATCCTTTCAATTATTACATGTAATATCTATGGCTTGTACTGGGCATATAAACAGGAGGAAAAAATTGACATGGCAAGGCAGAATCATGGTATGCCATCTAACAATAGCAATATACTTTATCTATTGCTTTGCTTATTTGTTCCGGTGGTAGCGTGGGCATTAATGCAGAATGAATTAAATTCTTTTGCAGACAGCAATAACTAATATTTTTGAAATATGGTTAGGCAACGGTTGCTCCGTATCCTTTTTAATATAGCCATCATTTTTATAATTGGGGGAATATATTACTCTTTTTTCCATTATACGGGAATTGGTTTTGTATGTCCTATTTATTTTATGACAGGATGGAAGTGCCCGGGATGTGGAATAACACATATGTGCATTGCGCTGCTGCATCTGGATTTCGCATCAGCGTTTGAGGCGAATCCAGCACTATTGCTGCTAAGCCCTTTTCTGCTGATAATTTTTGTTTGGCATTCTATAAATTACATCCAGACTGGGCGCAGGCAAATGAATTTTTTGCAAAACCTTTTGGTGTGGATTTGTATTGTCATTTTTACATTATATGGTATAGGGCGTAATGTATATTCATTTTTCGGCAAGTAAATTATTAATGGACAACTTTGAAATTTGTGGAAAATAGCATCTGATTTAAGCCATAATGCTATATTTAGGCTGAGATTGTCGCTTGCAATAGACCCAATCGTGAGAAAAGGAATGGAGATTTTAAATGCACAGGGAGTATACTCATTGGATGATACATCTTTCTAAAAAAGTATCTGCAAGGGTGTGCAAATGAATTTTTCGACGCATTAGAAGAAATGGTAGAAAAAATTCAGGAAATAGAAGGGAGACAACAAATTGAGAAAGAATATAGAAGGCAAAGAAAGACTGGCCGGGGAAGGGCTGTAGGAGGCGGATTTGGATTAGGCGGGGCATTAAAAGGGATGGCGCCTGCCGGCGCACTTAATGCAACTAGCGGATTAGCCCATTCTTTTGCAAATACGGTCGGAAACATGGGTTCCAGTATCGCAGCGAGCACAAATAAGGCAGCCGTATATAGAGATTCTAAAATTGCTTTCAGTAAAGCATTAAATGAAGCAATTTTAATAATTAAAAATCTTTTTGCTGATGATAGAAAGCAAATGTATAGATTATTAAACACTTTTATGGGGTGCAAGTGCGGCATGCGTCTTCTTGTGGGAGAGAAAATATGTCCGAAATGTTCATAAAAGAATGCTAAAGGACAACGGAGAACTGGTGGAAACAGAACTATGTCCAAAATGTAATAATATTATTCCAATTGGAAAAAAGTATTGTAATATATGCGGAGCTAAATTGTTGGAGGAGTCAGAGGATATTGATGTACAGTTTGAGAGTGGTTCTGAAGATAAAGGGGGCAGTATTGAGAAGGTAATAATACCAGATATAGGAATGGAAACACAAGAGAATGCAGAAAAAGCGGAATGCAACAGGAGGGATATAGCTATTGCAATAAGTGTGGAAATCAAATTTTATTCGGGAAAAATTTTGTTCAAAATGTGGGAATCCTGTAGTTACTCCCAATTGGTCAGAGAACAAAGATATTGCGGCGGTGCAAATTATAGTATGCCCTAAATGTAACAGCGTGATTAAGCCAGGTAAAAAATTTTGTTCTGCCTGTTGAATAAAAATACAATAAAAGGAGATTGAGGAAAATGAGTAAAAGTGTATTAATAGTGGAGCTGAATTAGAGGATGTGGCAGTATTCTGTGATGAGTGTGGAACATAACAAGTAGTACCCCAGGAATCAAGCGAAAATCAAGCTTCGTCAATGCAGGATAATATGCCGTTCGCAGCTGTGAATCAGGTAGATGAAAAAATGAAAAATTCACGTATGGGTATAGCGGCATTTATCATGGGTATTTTAGCAATTTGTACATTAGGAATATTTCTTATCCCTGAAATTTAGGGTCTCGTATTTGGGGTTATAGCGATATCGGATGAAAAGAAGAAGCGTACATTAGCAATTGGAGGCATTGTAATGTCAGGGATTGCCTTAGTTCTTGGCATCATAATTTTAGTCCTGGCTAACATGAGTTAATTGTAGCTTGCAGTAATTAATCTGTAGTATCTGTTGGTTGATTTTGTCCATGTCTTGAGATTTTTATTTTTAACACAAACATTTTCTGGTTTTAAGATGTAAAAGGAAGTATCTGGAAACTTGCTATATGAGGAGAAGAAAAATGGGAATGGTCATTGTAATAATAGCATTTGTGGTAGCAGATTAATAAAGATGAATTCATAATTACGATAATGGTAAAACAGCTGAGGAGTGTAAATATGGATTTATATGAAATTTTGGAAGTTCAGCCAAGCGCATCAGATGAAGTAATACGGATGGCCTATAAAGGGCTCGTAAAAAAATATCATCCA
>DNJW01000064.1:3179-3386 GCA_003488965.1 Lachnospiraceae bacterium
AATATCATCCAGATAGCTATAGTGGAAATAAAGAAGATGCAGAGAAAAAAATTAAACAAATTAACGAGGCTTATGAGATATTATCCGATAAAGATAAGCGGACGGTATATGATGAAAGATATTATCATTATCCAAACTATTATAAAATCCAAACTTTTTAAGAAAGCATTTTATTTTTATTACTTTCCCAATAAAAAGGTTTGGATT
>DNJW01000064.1:3618-5938 GCA_003488965.1 Lachnospiraceae bacterium
ATTTGGATTTACTTTTTCATGTATGATTATCTTACCATAAATTTTTAAGGAGGTACATACATGAACGTAACAAATCTCAAAGAGAACTATCAAAATCTTCTCTCCTTCATGGCAGAGAAAGGGTACAAAGAATCCACCATCAACTGTTATCGGCATCAGATCCAATGGATTTTAGACCATGCAGAAAGCCGGGAATGGATATCCTACAGGGATATCTATCTGGAGTATGCCTCATATGGTTACTCCTTTCACTGGCTGCGTGGAAAAAGAGCCCTGCTCGGTACACTGGAACGGTTTGACCTGTTTGGGGAATATCCTGACGGAAAACATCATTTTCCATTTTTTCCAAAGAATGCTTATGATCTTCTGATCCCGGAGTTCAAAAAACTGGCGGACTATTATACAGATACTGAGTCTGCACGGGGGTTGCAGACTTCCACATTCAACAGCAGGGCAAATGCCGCATCCAGGTTTTTTTGTTTCCTGCAGGAAAAAAGTTGCAGTTCCCTTGCAGATGCCACGGAAGACATGGTGCAGTCATTTTTCTGCCCGGATACGGCAGGCTCACAGAAAGGGCATGATTACATACACAGGGTCAGGACGGTGCTGAATGTGTGTCTTCCAATGGAGCCGCTCCATATCAGGCGTGTGCTGAACTTCCTCCCTGGGAACGCCCTTTATGATTACATTACGGAGGAACGCCCCCTGCTGGATGACCCGCATGTTTTCCTTACCACGGACAAGCCATACAGACCCCTGAAGGTTGCCTACCAAGTGTCAAAACATATCTTCCGTGCCGCAGGGATACGACAGGAAGCCGGCTCACGGAAAGGCCTTCATCTGTTCCGGCACCATCTGGCAACAGAAATGCTGGGAAAGGAAATCCCCCTGCCGGTTATCAGCCGGGCACTGGGGCATACATCCCCCTGTTCCCTTACACCATACCTGCATGCCGACTTCATCCACCTGAAAGAATGCGCACTCTGCATCAGCCGGTTCCCCGTCAGTGAGGAGGTGTTCCGCGTATGAGTACATTCAACCCTTCACGGCGGGATATTCTGGAAGCATTTATCCGGTTCCGCAAAACATCCGGTTCATGGAATGAGGATTATGAATCCCGTTTCCGGCGCTTTGACAGGCACTGTTCACAGAACTATCCGAAAGCCTCCGGCATTGTGCAGGAAATGATCGACGGATGGTGCCGGCGTTTCCCAAAAGAGACAAACAATTCCCACCGCACCAGGATATATATCATCATTGATCTTGTCAAGTACCTGAATGCCCGTGGGCAGGCGGCTCTTATCCCGCCCCCGGTTCCCAGACAGGAGCATTGCGCAAGCCTGCCCCACCCGGTCGGTGAAAAAGAGCTTGAAAACTTTTTCCGGGCCTGCGACCGACTGGAGCCAAGAGGGAAAAGTGTGCAGGAACGCTGTAAAGCGATGGTATTCCCCGTGTTTTTCCGCCTCCTGTACAGCAGCGGTATGCGTGCCAGGGAAGCAAGGATGCTGCTTGCCGGGGATGTTGACCTGGAGCATGGGGTCATCGGCATCCGTTTTTCCAAGGGAAGCGGCCAGCATTATGTGGTCCTGCATGATTCCATGCTTGCCCTGATGCGCAGATATGACGCTGCAATAAAAACACTGTATCCCGGACGGAAATATTTTTTCCCCACTGGCAGCGATTCGCATTTTCATAAAAGAACAATAAGCAAATATTTCCGCAGATTCTGGGATGCTGAAAACAGCTCCCATGCGGTGGTATACGACCTACGTTATCCAAACTTAAATAAAATCCAAACCTTTTGGACGAAGTACGGGAACCACAACAAATACCATCTGAAAAGGTTTGGATTTTATTTTTGGTGTATGATTCCCTTATAACAAAAAAGGAGGTCATACCATGGATTTACAAAACTTAAGGGAACACCATGAAGAACTTCTTTCATTCATGGAAAACAACGGATATTCAAGCACCTACATACAACGGTTCAGGGATGAGATCAACCGTATACTGGCTGACGCGGACAGCAGCCTCTGGCAGTCATACCGGGATATTTACCTTGAATACTTAAAGGTACCGCATTCTAAAGACTATCTCCGCAATAAACGGACGATTATCGGAGCCCTGGAACAGTTCGATCTCTTTGGACGCCTTCCAGACGGCAGGCACCGCCATACCCTGTTTGAAAGGGGCTCCTACCACCTGCTGGTGCCGGAATTCCAGAAATTGATCGATTTCTACCGTATGTACGAAAAGCAGCGGGGCAAGAAGGAATCAACCATCCGGGGCGAATCGCTCAACACGGCATCTTTTTTATACC
>DNJW01000015.1 GCA_003488965.1 Lachnospiraceae bacterium
AATATATAAAATATTTATGTGAAGAATATCCGGAAATGTATAGATTATTTCAGATACAAACAAAAAATATGGCAGAGCTTTTTAAAGAATGGATGCTGAGTTTACAGCTTCATAAACAGGAAATTGTACGGCAGCTTTGCAGCGGCAGCGAATTTTTTCGAGTTGTGGATGTGGACATGTGTATTGCAGATTCTCATAATGCCGGAAAACGGGTGGCAAAGGTTACGCTTGATAATGGGATAACTTTATTTTATAAACCGAGAAGCTGCTGGAAAGGGATACAGTACCAGAAAATTTATAATTATTTATGTGATAAAGCGAATATTTCCATACTACCGATGAACTGTCTTGATTATGAAAAGGAAAGCTGGGAGGAAGAAATTTGTGTGCAAATGTGTGAGAACCAACAACAGGTTAAACGTTATTACTTCCGAATGGGGATACATCTGGCTTTGGCATATGTGATGGGAGTGTCCGATTTACATGGAGAAAATATCATTGCTCATGGCGAATATCCTATTGTTGTGGATTTTGAGACATTTCCTGGATACAGTGCTATTCCAGAGGGGAAAAACGCTGAAGAGGATGCACGCACTGGTCTTTTAGGGTCGGTCTTAAAAACAGGTATTCTCCCAATGGCTATCTGGGGAACGGGAAAATGTGCGACCATCAGCAGCGCCTTGAATCAGACTGAAAAGATTTGGACACCTTTTCAACTACCTGTAGTGGAATGCGAAGGAACTTCTGATATATGCATTGGTTATAAAGTAAGGGAAGTTGTTATGGAACAGTGCGTATTAAAATGTAATGGAAAAGCGGTTCAGTCCGGGCAATATACAGAAGATGTCTGCACAGGCTTTCAGTTTGCTTACCAACGGATACTGTGTGATAGAAAAACTTTAGAAATGCTTAGGGAATTGTATGATGAGAGGACGCGCGCCATTCTTAGGCATACACAGCAGTATGCGATGTATCTTAGTGCATCGTTTCATCCGGATTATTGCGGAAGCGAGGAGAAAAGACGGGAATTACTTTCTGCATTGTATGCAAAAGAAACAGATGTGCAAAGGCGCAGCTGCGGAATATATGAAACAGAAAGTCTTTTGCAGATGGATATTCCGTATTTTGAAATCGATTGTAAAACAGGGGAGCTTTTTGATGGAACAGGAAATAATTATGGCAGATGTTTTATGCGAAATTTGCTTGAAAATTTATTGTATCGGGTTCGGCGTATGGGAACAGCGGATCTGAGGTGGCAGATGAACTTAATTCGGCTTTCTATGGGGATGCTGACAGGAAAAAGAATGCTGTCTGATAGCGTATTCCATGGAAATCCCTGGCTGTCTCTGGGGAGACAACGAGTAGATGCAGAGAAACAGGTAAGGAGAATTGCCAAATGGCTTTGCAATACGGCGGTAATTTGTCAGAAAGATATCACCTGGATTGGAACACAGCCCTGTGCCAATGGATTTTGGAGTGTAGAACCGATGGGATTATTTTTATATAATGGCATATCGGGAATATTGGTCTTTTTGGAATTATATATGAGATATTTTAAAGATTCTCAAGTAGAGGAGACTGTAGCACTAATAAGAAATAAACTGTTTTTGCATACAAAGTCATTGGAAAGCGTGTGTGATGAGAAGAATATGAAAACTGGGGTGATGGATGGAGAGGGATCTCTTGTGTTTTCCTACATACTTTTATATCGTCTGACTAAAAAAGAAATATATCTGGAATATGCAATCTGCCAGTTCTATGCAATTCTGAAGCATATATCACACGATACTTGTTATGATTTTATCAGCGGAAATGCGGGGGCAATCGTGCTTGCTTTAGAATTATATAAAATTACAGGTGATGGAAAGTACCGGGAGACAGCGATAGAAATTGAAAAGATTCTTTGGAGGCATGCAGAAAAAACGGAGGAAGTTTGCGGCTGGAAGCTTTCAGAAATGACGGCACCGCTTGCAGGTTTAGCGCATGGAAATGGTGGCTTTATCCTTGCATATAGCAGATTATATCAAGAAACTGGAGAAACACAATATAAGAATATAACACAGAAGCTGATTCGATATGAAAATTCTTTGTATCTGGAGGAAAAAAGAACTGGCTTGATCTGCGTTGTGAAAAAGCAGAAAAGAAAACAATGAATGCATGGTGCCACGGGGCACCGGGAATTCTTTTTGCCAGAATGATGGCGGCAGATGCCGGAATTTTGGATAATACAGAATGGGGTATGAGAAAAGCAGTGGAAGCAGTATTTTATCAGAATCCGGAAAACCATGGATGCATATGCCATGGTTTTGCCGGAAATTTACTGGTGATGAGAGCGTATTTGAAAGCATATCCGGATCAGGCTTTGCGGAACCGCTATGAAGCTTTTGCTTGCCAATTTTGTAAGACACTTGTCAATGCAGATAATTTTTCAGCCGATGAATATTGGAATCCATCTTTTATGACTGGCATCACAGGAATAGGTGCTGCTTTAATCTATGTATTTTGGGAGAAGTAATCCCGAATCAGTTTTTTCTTTACACGATTTACATATTGGCGTGATAAATGGAGACGGGATGCAATTTCGTTATCATTGAGATCTTCATAAAAAAACAGGGAAAGAATCTGATGCTTGTAGCCGGTACTTGGAAGTGTGCGAATATAATAGTCAATATCTGTCTGGGAATCATCGTAGGGTTCTGGCGCAGACAAAGTCATTTCGAAATTATCCAGATTTTCCGTTTGCGGATCAGAGAGATAATGTTTACAGAGGGTGCGGTAGCGATTGACCACACAGGTTTCCATGTATCTTACACAGCGACCTTCTGACTGAGCAGTATCTATATAACGCAGAGATTCGAGAAGGGAAAGATAAAGTTCCTGTATGGCATCATCATATTCCATACAGTGCAATTTGGCAGCATATTTGCGGACTAAGGGTGTCATGCGGGCTGTTATGAGATTTCCGGCAGAATTATCGTTATTATTGTATTTTTGAATCAGTGAGATGAGAGCTTCCATTTTTCTACCTCCTTTTGAAAGAGGAAGTAGTGTTTGAAATGCAAATCAGAAACTCTTTTTTGAAAAAATCATATAAAGAATGTGAGTATTATAGCAAAGATGAGAAATTAAAAATCAAACAGGGCGTTATCTGTAGTTTTGTGTCTGTTTACAAATGTAAAAATTTGAACTCCCTATTTAGTCAAGTCTTTT
>DNJW01000298.1:0-2192 GCA_003488965.1 Lachnospiraceae bacterium
GAAATTACGCCACAGCGTTGTGAGAAGTCAAAAGTTGGCCGCCGGGCCAACTTTTTTTATAGGATTTTTTTTGGAAATTTGATATAATATGAGCAATATTTAATTTGTCTATAGAGAACTATATGCAAAATAGTGTTAGAATAAATAAGTAGTATGGTCCGGTGGGATGAATTAGCGAAGAGGCTGGCTGAAAGCAGAAGGAGGATTGCCGAACAGCTTATGGGATACTTATTCTGCTTTTGCCAATTGTTATGGCGGTGTTATTATTCTTGGGGTAAAAGAGGATAAAGACGGTAATTGGCATACAACCGGGCTGAAAAATGTAGCAAAATTGAAGAAGGATTTCTGGGATACTCTTAATAACCGTAAAAAGGTGAGTATAAATCTTTTGAAAGATGGTGACGTGGAAACTTTTTCGGTGGCTGGCACAGATGATGTGATCATGGTAATCTGGGTGCCGAGTGCAAAACGGGAGCAAAAGCCAGTATACATCAATGATGATCTGTTTGGAGGAACGTTCCGCAGAAATTGGGAGGGAGACTATCACTGTACCAGATTGCAGGTCAAAACAATGCTGAGAGATCAGGCAGAGGAAACCATGGATATGGAAGTGCTTGACGAGGCCGAAATGGAAGCTTTGAATCAAGATTCCATTCGAGGTTACCGTAACAGTCATAAATCTTTTAAGCCAGGTCATCCATTTGAGAGATTGGATGACAATGAGTATCTCAGAGTGATTGGAGCAGCAGGACTTTCCAAAGAGGACAAAAGGCTTCATCCCACTGCTGCCGGAATGCTTATGTTCGGAAATGAGTATGATATTGTGAGACATTTTCCAGAATATTTTTTAGATTATAGGGAAAATCCGGATACGGTAGTCAGATGGACGGATAGGCTTCAATCATCGTCCGGCGAATGGTCAGGAAATTTATTTGATTTTTATTTTCGCGTATACAATAAGATGATTAAGGATATCAAGGTTCCGTTTAAGATGCAGGGAGGTTTTCGGATTGACGATACTCCGGTTCACAGGGCACTACGGGAAGCGTTGGCAAATTGCATTATCAATACAGATTTTTATGGAAAATCCGATCCAAGAAATAAGAGTCTGATGAAAATGTTTAATCTGATAGATATAGGTGAACATGCAGGCAGCGGAGTACCGAATATTTTTAATGTATGGGAAGATGAAGGCTGGGAGGAGCCTGTCATAAAAGAAAGCTTCGATCCAGACAGAACATCATTGATATTAAAATTTATTAAAAAACAAGCGATAAAAACAAGCGGTAAAAAACAAGCGGTAAAAACAAGCGAAAAAAAGCAAGCGGCAAAAACAGGTAAAAATATAAAAGAAATCAGATTATATCTGCAAAAATGTGAAACAGCAAAAACAAGCGATATTGCAGAATTGCTTGGTTTGAGCATGGCAAGAACGAGGGTAATACTTTCTGAAATGAATGATGTTGAGGCATTGGGAACAAATAGAACAAGAAGGTATCGACTGCGAGAGAAAGGCGAATAAATGAATGCATGAAATAGTTGGGGAAGGAACAGAAAAACATTCTTATCAGGGCTGTGGCAAAAGAAAATTAATGAGCCCTAACTTGACACAAGCAGAAGGCCAGGTCTTCTGAATTTTATTTTAATATCCTGTAAAAAGGAATAATTGACAATAGGTAACTTAGTATAGTAAACTAAAAAGTAATAAGGGGGCAGTGAAAAATAGTTATATACAGATGGCCTGAAAGAAAAAGGAGGGGATTCCGATGCAGGAGTTGGATGGAATCAGTGATGCACAAATGGAGGTATTGTTCAGGGAATAGAATGGAAGTTAGGAGAAAGCGTTCATGATTATAAAAACTTGGATTGTTTTAGCTGTTATTGCGGCTGCTATACAGTTTTTTCTGGCTATAAAGAAGAAGCCCCATTGGATTGGAATGCTTTTGCCTATGGCATTTTTTGCATTTGCGGTATATGCGTGGGCAGATTTGGCTTCGGTAGGCATTGGCATAGGAGTGCTGCTTTCCTTCATGATTCCGCCTGCTTTTCTGGGATGTTGGTTTGAACTGTTTTTTTGGAGGACAAAATGGAAAGAGAGGCTGGAAGAATAACGGAATAAAGGGGAAAATGGCTGGAAAATCAGTTTATACGGATAAGGAGAAAGATTAAAAATTGGAAATTTTCAATCCCAA
>DNJW01000298.1:2534-7370 GCA_003488965.1 Lachnospiraceae bacterium
CACAAACTTGATATGCGCAAAAAACTGCGCAGAAATGGAGTTAACTATGGAATAAAAAAACCATGGAAACCAGAACAGACTTTAATGCCACAGAGAAAAAAGAGTGAAATATTTTTCAAATCTTTCATTCCCAAGTTTGTGACTGCGCTGCATCCGCAAACTTGAAATATGCAACAAAGCAGCGCAGAAATGAGGAAAAAATATGAAGGATTCAATCAAAACAAATTCCGCTCCCCTTGGAAAAAACAGCCAGGAGCTGCGCCTGAAAAAAATTGTACATAAGTCAATTATCGCACTCATTCTGGGCGGTTTCCTATTGGCTGTCTCAATCGCAACAAACCTCTACGTCGTATTTGTAGAAGAGGACCAGCTGGAAACCACCCAATTTTTAAATCAATACCGCCTCGGTTCCAAAACCCTTACTTACTCTGTTCAGGCATATGCTGTTACAGGCGACGAAAAATACTATAACGATTATATGCAGGAACTCAATAAAGATAAAAACAGAGACATTGCCTGGGCAGGCCTTGAACAGAACAACATAACCGATGATGAATGGAACGAAATGAGACAGATTGCCGAATTATCCAATGAACTGGTTCCTCTGGAAGAACTGGCAATGGAAGCTGTGGCATCCGGAAACCAGGAAGCCGCTATCGAATATGTATTCGGCGAAAAATATGAAAACGATATTGAAATCATTAACCAGGAAACGGACACCGCCATCAATAAAATACAGGACAGACTGGATACAAAAAAGGATGTACTGATTACAATACAGCTGATAGTAGAAGTGCTGTTCCTATTATCCTTCCTTTATGTGATACGCCAGATTATTGTATCCAATAAGTTTTCAAGAAACGAACTGCTTCTGCCGATTACCAAAGTATCCGACCAGATGGTCGAAATGTCGGCAGGACATTTCCATACGGTCTTTGACATGCAGGAAGACGACAGCGAAGTGGGAAAAATGGTCGCTGCCATTCAGTTTATGAAAGACAACCTTGTCAAAATCATCACCGAAATCACTGATGTACTGGGACAAATGGGGGACGGCAATTATGATATTGACTTGAAGCAAAATTATGTAGGAGAATTTATCGCCATCAAAGAATCCTTTTATAAAATCAGCCAGGAAATACGCCATACCCTTCAAGGACTCCGCGAAATGTCAAATCAGATTCAATCAGGTTCCCTGCAGCTTTCCGATGCTGCTACCAATCTGGCAGAGGCAAGTACCGCTCAGGCTACAACAGTATCTAATTTGACTGTATTAACGGAAAATCTATATGCGGATATGAATAAAAACTCCGATGAGGCCCGCGAATGTGTAGCGATTGCTTCCAAGGCAGGAGAAACTCTCCTGACCGGGAACCAGAACATGGAAGAACTGAAAGGAGCCATCCGTGAAATCAACCAATGCTCCGAACAAATCAAAGATATTATTAATGTTATTGAAGATATTGCTTCCCAGACCAATCTTCTCTCCCTAAATGCCGCTATTGAGGCAGCACGTGCCGGAGAAGCCGGAAAAGGCTTCGCAGTAGTAGCCGAGCAGGTGAAAAAACTGGCAGAAGAATCCGCAAAATCCGCGGGCGAAACAACCAAACTGATTGAAGCAACAGCAGCTACCGTAGAAAAGGGTATTGCAATCGCAGATAAAACTGCAGAGAATATGGCTGAAGTCATGGAAGGCGCTCAAACAGCTACCAAAAAAATGAGCCATATTTCAGAATTGCTGGAGCAGAATGTACAATACATGAAACAGATTGATGCAGATCTGAGCGAAATTCAGGAAGTAGTTGACAACAATGCCGCCACCTCTCAAGAAACAGCCGCAATCAGCGAAGAACAAACCGACCAGGTAGAACTTATGACCGGTTTAATGGATAAATTTGTTATTTAACATAATAACCGGAAAAACACCAATGAAAAAATTTTTGAAGAGCCGTCCCGCCCGTAAAACGGGCAGGGCGGCTCTAATATTCTGCCTTGTTTAAAACCGTAGCTATTCTCTCCCCTGCGCCAGCTACATTGCCAGCAATTTATCCAGTTCCTTCACTGCCTGCTCCCTGTTCTGAAAATGTATTGTATGGATTCCAAACCTTGCCGCTGTGGGAAGGTTTTTTTCCGTATCATCCAAAAAAACGCATTCTTCTGGATTCAAATGATATCTGTCCAGCAAAAGCTTATAAATCTCAGGGTCTGGTTTTACAACCTTATCCTGAAAAGAAAGAATACCTCCGTCCACATAATCCAGAAAATCCAGCGCATCCTGACAGTCCCGGTATGCCTTGCCGGCAAAATTAGACAGTACCAGCACCTGATACCCTTTCCCCTTCAGTTCCTGAATCCAAGGAATAGCATAATCATATCTTGTCAGCATTCCGCTGATGCAATCCAGGGTTTCTCTGATTTCTTTTTCTATACCAGGGTCGTTCTTTATAAATAATTCTATCAGTTCCTCGTCTGACAGCCTTCCTCTGTCGTGTTCCTGCCAAACACTGCTTTCTACCGTAGCCTTCGCCAGACGCCTGAATATATCATCCGGATATCCAAAGCTTAAAAAGTATTCTTTCCAGGCAAATCCTGCAAGCACATTGCCGATATCAAAAATAACCGTTCTTATCATCTGCTATTTCCTCCGTTTTCCCGCTGCCTGCATAAATCAAATCCAACATCTTTCTTCCTGCCGCCGACAGCGGATTTTTCGCATCTGTTATAATACAAAAATGTCTTTTAGGAATCATTTTGTTAAACCGTAAGGCAAACAGCCTGCCGGATTCCAAATATTCTACAGCAAATTCCTTCATAATACAACCGATTCCCATATTACGTAAAGCAAACTGGACAATCATATCGCTGGTAGCAAGTTCAAATTCAGGATTCATGACAACCCCGTTTTTTTCCAGGAACGAATCCATATAACTGCGTGTGCTTGTTTTTTTCTCCAAAGAAATGATAGGAAGTTTTTCCAGCTCCTGAAAATCCAAAGTCCTATTTTTATAGGGTATAAATTTCAATCCGCCGATAAAAATATCCTCAATTTCTTTCACCTTCACCGCTTCAATACCCAAAACCTTATCAAAAGGGGTGCTCACAACACCGAAATCAATCTTTCCTTCCTGCAAATACTGCAAAGTTTCGGGTGTAGGGGCATTGGATACTACCACCTTTATCCCGGGATACCGTTCATGAAACTGCTCCAGAAAGGGCAAAAGATAAAAACGCAGTGTCATATCGCTGGCACCGATACGAAGCTCTCCCAAATCTAAATCCAGCATCTGTGCCAGTTTCTTTTCCCCAAGCTGAATCTGCTCATATCCCTTTGAAACATATCCGAACAGAAGCTCTCCTTCTCCCGTCAGCCTTACTCCTTTCGCCGTACGGACAAAAAGCTTTGCCCCGACAGTATTTTCCAGCATCTTTACCGACTGGCTTACCGCAGGCTGCGAAATTGACAAATATTCCGCGGCCGCCGTCAGGCTGCCATACTTCGCTACATAATAAAAAACTTTATAATATTCCAGATTTCCTGCCATGGATACTTTCCTCCGCCACCGCCTTAAGGAATATTTGCATCTGCAATGTGATTGATTATCTATAAATGATATCATCCCTTCCCGGCCCGTTGCTTACCATTGTAATGGGATAACCAATTTGTTCCTCAATAAACTCTATATATTTTCTGCAGTTCTCCGGAAGTTCCTCATAATTTCTGATTCCCCGGATATTGCATTTCCATCCCGGAAGCACTTTCAAAACAGGCTTTGCTTTTTCCAGTTTCGCCGTAACGGGAAAATCTGTAGTAACCTCCCCGTCAATCTCATAACCTACACAGACCGGAATTTCATCCAGATAGCCTAATACATCCAAGACCGTAAACGCTACATCTGTAGTCCCCTGCAGGCGGCATCCGTATTTAGAAGCCACGCAGTCAAACCATCCCATCCGGCGCGGACGTCCGGTAGTTGCACCATATTCTCCCCCGTCCCCGCCGCGGCGTCTTAACTCTTCCGCCTCTGCACCGAAAATTTCCGATACAAATGCCCCTGCGCCTACCGCGGAGGAATATGCTTTGCAAACTGTAATAATTTGTTTTATTTCGTAAGGCGGCAGCCCTGCACCGATTGCCCCATAGGCCGCCAAAGTGGACGAAGACGTTACCATCGGATAAATTCCATGGTCCGGGTCTTTCAGCGTACCAAGCTGTCCCTCCAGCAGAATCGTTTTCTGTTCTTTTAACGCTTTATCCAAAAAAGCAGATACATCACAAATATAAGGCTCTACCATATCCTTATACTCATCCAAAACAGTCAGCAGTTCCCCTGCATCAATCAGAGGTTTATGATACAAATGCTCCAATAATACATTCTTAACCTCTACTGTTTTCTCCACTTTCTCTTTCAGCCGATCCCTGTCAAACAGTTCACTGACCTGAAAGCCTGTTTTTGCATATTTATCAGAATAAAACGGTGCAATTCCTGATTTTGTGGAACCAAAGGATTTGCCGCCCAGCCGCTCTTCTTCATACTGGTCAAATAAAATATGATACGGCATTACAATCTGTGCTCTGTCCGATATCAGAAGCTTTGGCATCGGCACTCCCTGAGCTGTTATTGCCTTTATCTCCTGAAACAACATAGGAATATTCAAAGCCACCCCATTGCCGATAATACTTGTAGTATGTCCGTAGAACACGCCGGAAGGCAATGTATGAAGGGCAAACTTTCCGTAATTATTTACAATAGTATGTCCTGCGTTAGCACCTCCTTGAAAACGGATAATAATATCCGCCTTTTCTGCCAGCATATCTGTAATCTTGCCTTTTCCTTC
>DNJW01000298.1:7690-7868 GCA_003488965.1 Lachnospiraceae bacterium
GCCTTTTCCTTCATCGCCCCAGTTAGCACCTACTACTGCTTTTACCATATATAATCTCCTCCTGCCTTTCTCCGTTATCATACACCTAAAAGATTTTGCATACATTTCTGATGCTTTACACTGTATTATTATACACAAGAGTTTAATATAAGTAAAATCAATATATATTATGTTTCTG
>DNJW01000425.1:0-2073 GCA_003488965.1 Lachnospiraceae bacterium
TTCTTCTCACACTAACCTTTATAGAAAAATGAAAAAAGTTCTTGTGCTATGATAAACCTTGTAGTAGAATATACGAGGTGTATGATTGTATACGATTATCCAAGATATATTTTCAGAAGGAGCAGAGTGGGAAGATGAAAGCATATGGAATGTTAAACAAAGAAGAGTTGCTTCAGTTGCAGGCACAATTGGAAAAAGAATATGAGGATGTCAAAAAAAAGGGGTTTAAGCTGGACATGTCCAGAGGCAAGCCGTCGATTTTGCAGATGAATATGGAAATGGGAATTATGGATGTTCTTGGGTCTGTTGCGGATTATCAGACAGAGGATGGTATTGACTGTAGAAATTATGGGCTTTTAGAGGGTATACCTGAGGCAAAAAAACTGATGGCGGCGATGATGGGAACAGCCAGCGCTGACAGTGTTATTGTATGCGGCAATTCCAGTCTGGCGATTATGTATGATTCGGTATCCCGCTGCATGACCCACGGAGTTTTAGGGAATACTCCTTGGTGCAAGCTGGATAAGGTAAAATTTTTGTGCCCGGTGCCGGGATATGACAGGCACTTTAAAATTACAGAACATTTTGGAATAGAAATGATACCGGTACCTATGACAGAGGAGGGACCGGATATGGATATGGTGGAAGAATTGGCCGGAAAAGACGATGCTATTAAGGGTATCTGGTGTGTGCCCAAATATTCTAACCCGCAGGGATACTCTTACTCTGATGAGACAGTAAAAAGATTTGCAGCTTTGAAGCCTGCGGCTAAAGATTTCAGGATTTTCTGGGATAATGCTTATGCAATTCATCACTTATATGATGAAGCCCAGGTGGAAATTCTGGATATTTTGGCAGAATGCGAAAAAGCAGGGAATCCCGATATTGTATATGAGTTTGCATCCACATCAAAGGTAAGTTTTCCGGGAGGCGGTGTTGCAGCGCTTGCTGCTTCAAAAGCAAATTTGGAGGAAATATTAAAATCCATGACAGTTCAGACCATAGGGTATGATAAACTGAATATGCTTCGGCATGTGAGGTTTTTTAAAGATATTAACGGGTTAAATGAGCATATGAAAAAGCATGCGCAAGTGCTCAGGCCTAAGTTTAAAGCTGTTTTAAAGGTGCTGAATGCTGAATTGGGCAGCTTGGGCATTGCAAAGTGGACGGAACCGAAAGGCGGATATTTCATTTCCTTTGAATCTCTGGATGGCTGTGCCAAGGAAATTGTGAAAAGGTGTAAGGAGGCAGGTGTTGTTCTTACCGGTGCGGGGGCTACATTCCCTTACGGAAAAGACCCGAAGGACAGCAACATCCGTCTGGCGCCTACGTTTCCTACATTGGAAGAACTGGCGGCGGCTACCGACTTGTTTGTGCTGTGTGTCAAGCTGGTAAGTGTGGAAAAATTGCTGAGCAAGTTTGCATAGCATCCATGCTCTGCATTAAAAAACTTTTAGCGGTTAGAATAGAGAAAGGATAGAAAAAGGATAGAAAATGGCGGAAGAGTTTAAGAGACTGGACAGGGAACTGGTATACCATGGAGCAATTGTGGATTTTTATAAGGACACGGTCCGTGTTCCCAACGGAAATATTGTGGAATGGGATTTTATCGGACATAAAGGTGCTGCGGCAGTGATTCCGGTCAGAGAGGACGGAAAGCTGCTGATGGTAAGACAGTACCGCAATGCATTGGACCGGTATACGCTGGAAATCCCGGCAGGAGGGTTAAACGGTGCAGATGAACCTACTAAGGATGCTGCAGCAAGAGAGCTGGAGGAAGAGACTGGCTACCGTTCTGAGGATTTGGAATGGCTGATTACAATCAGGACCACTGTGGCTTTCTGTAATGAGAAGATAGATATTTATGTGGCAAGGAATCTGATAAAAACCCATCAGCATCTGGACGAGGACGAATTTATTCATGTGGAAGCATATTCTGTAGAGGAACTAAGCAGAATGATCCTGGAAGGAAAAATAGAGGACGGCAAGACGGTTTCTGCCATTATGTCATATAAAGAAAAATATTGTTAGAAGTTCTTTTCACGCTAATCCTTATAGGAAAGTCCTTCGCCA
>DNJW01000425.1:2406-2553 GCA_003488965.1 Lachnospiraceae bacterium
TCCTTCGCCAGAAGGATATAAATTAACGGAGAACCGATAAGTATGTATTTCCCATAGCGCACATATATTATATAAAGATATGATATGAGGGTAGAGTATGGGGAAAACTATGCATCGCATATATAGTACAGACAGCCGGCATATCAG
>DNJW01000425.1:2857-3597 GCA_003488965.1 Lachnospiraceae bacterium
TACAGACAGCCGGCATATCAGCTGGCTGTATTTATTTTTAGGAGGTTTTCTGGCAGGAGTTTTTGTTATCAATATTTGGCGTGATATTTTTTTACAGGATATGGAGCTTTTGAATGCGGCATCATTAAGCAGGCTGAGATATCTGGAAGTGGACGGAGGCTCTTTTTTTCTGTATGTACTGAAGGAAAGACTGGGACTGGTACTTATGCTCTGTCTTCTGGCTACCACTTATGTAGGAGGGTATACGGTGTATTTATTTGTTTTGTGGATGGGGGCAATGGCAGGGATATTTCTGTCTGTGTCATCTATCCGTTACGGAATAAAGGGAATTGCGCTTATTCTGGCAGGAATTCTTCCCCAATATCTTTTTTTAGTACCCGCATGTATTATGCTGATTAATTGGTGCTATAGACTGAATGTGGCATTGTACCATCCGGAAAGGGCAGTTGATATCCGGTATGGAACAAAAAAACAGTATTTGCTGCAAAAGGCAGTACAGCTGTTTATTATCATGGGCATTGTTATGCTTGGAAGTGCGGCGGAAAGCTATATTAACCCGCTGCTGTTTACCAATTTTCTGAAATTGTTTTAGAAGGAAAATGATTGGCTGCGCTGCGGCAAAAGTGCTGCCGGAAAAGCAAAATGCCGCAGACAGAGATAGAGATGAGATAAATTGTAAAAAGCAATGCTTAGAAATAATTTGTTCTGATTTTATTCATAATCCGCAATATCATAAATCA
>DNJW01000289.1:0-2298 GCA_003488965.1 Lachnospiraceae bacterium
AAGCTGGGAATCAGCAGGCAGGCGGTGAGCAAATGGGAAAGGGCGGAAGCGTCGCCGGATACCGATAATCTGATTCTTTTGGCAAGGCTGTACCATGTGTCTTTGGATGAACTGTTAAGGACGGATGAAGAGATTCCGATAGGGGAGGAAAACAATACAGAGTGTCCGGAAGCGGAGAGTATGCCGGAAGAGAAAACCGTTTCAGAGGAAACGGATGTTTTAAGAGAAGAAAAATCTTTTGACAAAGAAGGCGTTTCAGAAGAAAAGAACATTTCAGAGGAAAGAGGAACAGCCAATGAGGAAGCAGGCAGTGAGGAAAATGAAGAATATGTAAATGTAAGCTTAAAGGGAGTGCATATAAAAGACAAGGATGGAAGCGAAGTCCATGTAGGCTGGGACGGAATTCATGTGGAGGATAAAAAGAAAGGGGACGATGTACATATTGATAAAAAGGGTGTGTATGTAAATGGGGAAAAATACGAAAAGGGATATTTCTTTTATCATTGGAATTTTGCAGGGTTCATCTGTATCCTTTATCTTGTCATAGGACTGTTCTTTCATGCATGGCATCCGGGCTGGATATTATTTCTGCTGGTTCCGTTATGGTATAGTTTTGTGAGTTCGGTAAGAAAAAGAAATGCCAATATATTTGCTTATCCTATATTGGTGACACTGCTGTATATGTGTGCCGGGTTTTTCTTTAATGCGTGGCATCCGGGCTGGGTTCTTTACTTAAGTATTCCCATTTATTATTCCTTTGTCTCCAGTCATAGAAGAAAGGGGGATTAAGGAATGAATAAGATGATGATAGGTTCTATAGTATTTGCAGGGATGGCAGCGGCGATAGGGCTGTCTGCCGTCTGGTATGCAAAAGGGGAGGAAGGTATGAGCTTCAGCATAGGAATAGGAAAAGCAGATGTAAGCAATATACAGGAGTTCCCGGCGGACAAGATAGAAAATCTTGTCATAGAATACAGCAGCCAAAACTTGTATTTGTATGAAGGTGAAGGGGATAAAATTGTTATAAAAGAGTATTTGAAGGGTAACGGAAAGAGCGAAATGCAAGTTAATGGCGATACACTGTCCATAATAGAGGCAGATAGGGGAATCAGGATTTCTTTTTTTGTTTTTTCGGAGGAAAAGGTAGAAATATTTCTTCCAAAGGGCTATAAGGGGAGCGTCAAAACGGCGGTTTCCAGCGGAAATGTCAGGGCGGAATGCGCGCTGGAACTGGAGGAATTTGCGGTATCCTCCAAAAGCGGCAATATTTCCTGCGGGGAAATAAGGGCAGAGGAAGTCAAGGCTATGACAAACAGCGGAAATATAATATTTAAAAAAGCGCAGGGAAACCGGAAAATAGAAACCAAGAGCGGCAACATTAAACTGGAAGGAGGGGAAGGAAATACCTGGGTATCTTCTAAAAGCGGCAATATATCTGTCGAAAATGCGGACGGAGGTTTTAGCGGTATTGCACAGAGCGGGAATATAACAGCAGGATTCGTTTGCGTAAAGGGAGATATCACTGCAGAGACTTCCAGCGGTAATATCCGGCTGGAACTTCCGGAGGAAAGTGAATTTGATTATGAAGGATATGCCTCCAGCGGAACAATAAAGACGGATTTTAATGAGATGCTTTCGTTCAATGAAAAAAGAAATGAGGCAAAAGGCAGCTATGGCAGCACTCCCGGGATGCGTGTCCGAACCAAAGCATCCAGCGGGAATACGCATATTGTTTTAAAATAAAAACAGTTTAGAAAATCTTGCTCCGGTATTTTTCCAAAGCCAGAAGTAACGCCATGCCGAGAACGCCGCAGGATATGATTTCGCCGGCAGTTACCGTAATAAATGAAAACCACAAAGGGCGGATTCCATAAGCATAAAGCAGTACAAAGGGAATGATAAGCATATTGGAAACGATTGGCGGAACCGGGGCAAGCCATTTATATTTCCGCAGGCAATAGGTCAACACCGCTCCGATAAGAGTAGCAACGCTGCCGAAAACAATATCAGGAATGGCACAGCCGGTCAGAATATTGCTGAGCAGACAGCCGATAAATAGTCCGGGTATTGCTGCAGGAGTAAAATAAGGCAGAATGGTAAGCGCCTCGGAAAACCGGATTTGTACTGCATAATTGGCAAGCCCAAAGGCATTGGCCAGAAAAGTAAGTACAACATAGATGGCGGCAATCATTGCTGCCTGAACAACGGTTGTTACAGAATAAGGCCAAACGGCTTTTGCCGGAATGACCTGGTGGTAAGATTGATTTTTCATGATTTGTTCTCCTTTAGTTTTGTTTT
>DNJW01000289.1:2589-2860 GCA_003488965.1 Lachnospiraceae bacterium
GGTCTCGAACTGACGTTTTTATTTCGGGAAAGCCTTTGATTTTACGGGCTTTCCCAAAAATTTATTATAGCGGAAAATGGAGAAAAGTCAAGGTCTGACTCAACTTTGGGGGGCATGATGAGCGGTAATAAAACAAAGGGCAGCGACAATGTTTCTTTCGTATATTCGGTAGCCCATAACTATTATAAAAACTTCTATTTGCGCACAGAATTTGTGCATTTTCATCATAAAAATTGCCAATTAAAGAAAAAACAAAATAAAATATGGTAAA
>DNJW01000222.1:0-138 GCA_003488965.1 Lachnospiraceae bacterium
TAACTTTTGTAATCTGTCAATAACTTTCCGAAAAATTCCCAATATACTTTTTGCCAATTTGCCCTGTTTATGTTATAATAAAAAAATTAAGATTGGAGAAATTATTATGAATATAAATGAATCTGCAGAAAATTATTT
>DNJW01000222.1:430-2803 GCA_003488965.1 Lachnospiraceae bacterium
AAATGAATCTGCAGAAAATTATTTAGAAACCATACTGATACTCAGCAAATCCCATCCGGTAGTCCGTTCCGTAGATATTGCGGAAGAATTGGGGTTTAAAAAATCAAGCGTCAGTGTGGCAATGAAAAATTTACGTGAAAAGGAACACATTACGGTTACAAAGGAAGGATTTATTTATCTGACAGAATCTGGACAAGAAATCGCTGACATGATATATGAACGTCATCAGTTATTAAGCAGTTGCCTCATATCTTTAGGGGTAGATCCAAAAACTGCAGTTGACGATGCCTGCCGTATTGAGCATGTCATCAGCAAGGAAAGCTTTGATGCTATAAAAAAATATATTTCCCGCCTGAACACTGATTAAAAAGCCGCCAAAAAAATCTGTCTGAAATGATTTTTTTGGCGGTTAAATTCATTTTTACATAGCATTCAGGATGCCTTCAATCCCTTCCTCTTGAAAAATTCTTTTATAATATCCGATTTCTCCTTGAATCAGCCCGTCTATTACACTCATACCCAACAGTTCCACAGGAGCTTTGTCATCGGTCAGCAAAAGTTCTTCCTTATCGTATTTTACCAGTTCTGCAGATACTCTCTTCATCATATCCGCCAGCTCATTGTTGTTAAGAAGTTCTGTATTCCCAGCCAGCCGGTCCAATATTTCATCATTTTCCGCAGCAAAAAGTTCCCTATTGGTAGAGCCTTTTACATCTGCTGTGTATACCGCTCCGAATACATGGGCAATGGTATCGGAAAGATATTCATTAATATTCCCTTTTTCATCCGAATGCATATTCATATTCACTACCATAACACCGTCTTCTTTCAGATGCTCCTTTACCAGCGTAAAAAATTCAATAGATGACATCTGAAAGGGAATGGTTATATCCTGATAGGCATCTACCATAATCACATCATATTTTTGCTCCACAGCCTGCAGATAAGCGCGTCCGTCATAAGTGGTTACTTTTACTGTGTCCGGAAGCGCAAAATATTCTTCCGCTAAATCCGTAATTTTCTGGTCTATTTCAACGCCTTCAATAGAAACATGGTCAAAAAAATTCATACACTGCTTTCCGAAGGTGCCTGTCCCCATTCCGAGAATCAGGATATCCGCATTTTCCTTTTCATTTACTCCAGCCATCACCGGAGCGGCCAATGCATAATCATAATACATTCCTGTCAAAGAATCATCTTTTTTCATAATGGACTGTACGCCGAACAAAACATTGGTGGAAAGAATCACGCTGTCGTCGGTTTCCTTCACCTGTAAGTAATTATATATGGACTCCCCTTCATAAAGCAGGCTGTTCTCCCAAAAGGCAAAGCTGCCGGAATGCCCGAAAATACTGCATAAAAGAAAAAAAATAACTGCTGCGGCACAAGTTCCTTTCTTTTCCCTTCTGCCGACAAAATAAATCAGACCAAGCAGAAGAAGTATGCCGGAAAAAATCAAAAAGGTAATGGACGTTCCTACCGCAGGAATCGTAACAAAGGTAGGAAGAAAGGTACCGATAATACTTCCGATTGTATTAAAAGCTCCCAAAGTTCCCACTGTTTTCCCGCTGTCATCCAAACTGTCTACCGTATACTTTACCAACGACGGTGTTACCGTTCCAAGCAAAAAAAGGGGAAAGACAAAAATCACCATGCAGGCCGCAAAACCGGCCAAAATCAGGAAATTATTATTGATGCTCATTACCAGAACCGCAGAAATACCAAGAATAATATACTTCCCTGCCACCGGGATTGCCGCTATCCACAGTGCCGCCACAATCAGCCGCATATACAGCTTATCCGGATTCGGATTTTTATCCGCGCTTCTGCCTCCCCAGATATTTCCCAAAGCCATCGCAATCATAATCGTTCCGATTATAATTGTCCATACAATCTGGGAAGAACTGAAATAAGGCGCCAGCAGACGGCTCGCCCCCAGTTCCACCGCCATTACGGACATTCCTGCAAAAAATTCCGTTAGGTACAGATAATACTTATTTTTCAAAATATTTTCCATAATCAGTCTCCATTTGTTTATAGATTTGCCGGTTTTTTATTATAGCATAGATTGGGGGAGTCTGCTATATAATTGGCAGATGTTTTTCATATTCCTTTCAGTCCGCCCAGCCAGAGAATATATTTCTACGGAAACCCCGCTCCCGCTTCACAAAAAACGCAGCAGACGCTAGGTTCGAAAAACCAGAGATTTTAATCTCTTACGAAGCGCTGGCGTTTTTTGAGAGGTTCCTTAAGAAATATATTCTCTGTCTGTGCTAGGTTATTGATATGTCGGCAAGTGATAGTTGAGATTTCATAGCAGTCCGCCCAGCCGAAAGGATATTCCTCCGTCGCCCCGCTCCCGCTCCACAAAAA
>DNJW01000222.1:3155-5123 GCA_003488965.1 Lachnospiraceae bacterium
AGCAGTACTAGGTTCGAAAAAACCAGAGATTTTAATCTCTTACGAAGTACTGACGTTTTTTAAGGGGCTCCTTGAGGAATATCCTTTCGGCTGGGCTGCTGTACTGGTTATAAATTACAGTGTGGATATTTAGTTAATATCTGCTGGCATACCAGTTATCTAGCGCAGACGGAAAATATATTTCTTAAGAAGCCTCTCAAAAAACGCCAGCACTTGGCAAGAGATTAAAATCTCTGGTTCTGCCGAGCCTAGTACTGTTGCGTTTTTTGTGAAGCGGAAGCGGGGCTTCGTAGAAATATATTTTCCGTCTGCGCGGACTGCCAGCCGCCATGCTAAAAAAACCGTATACTATGATGCAGCAGCACCCTTCCGTCCCGCAGGCTTTCTGCCTCAACATCCACTTCGCATCCGCCGGCCTGCAGCTGCTCCAGAACCTGATTCATATATCCTGCCGAATAGCTGTCATCTTCGTATGCCTGATAGCATTGCAGCCAAAGCTGTTCGCTGTCCACAATGTTTTCAAACTGTGCCGAACCGTTGGCATCCATGATCTGGCGGTAGCAGTCGTCATAGTATTCCTCTATGCCGAACAAGACATCCTCCTCCGAAAACCCGGCATCCTCCAGGCTTCTTCTTCCATCGGGGACAATTTCTTCCTCTGTCTCAACACTTTCCAGATTTCCATAGGCTGTTCCGTTGCAGGCGGGAAGATACACGGATAAATCTTCTCTCCGGTGAGTAGGCATAAACTCATTGTCCGTTTTGTTAAAATAATCGTAGGTATTCGGCTCTGTATCATCCCAGGTAGCATCCGCATTGTAATATTCTCCGTCCAAGCGGATAATATTCCACGCATGATTTTCCCCGGCATATCCGGTGCAATAATAGCAGGGAATTCCCAGCATGGTCATAAGATACTGGAAGCTTCTGGCATATCCCGCACAGACAGTCCTTCCATTCACCAAGGCGCTGTATGCACTCTGGTTCAAGGAGGAACGGAGGTCGTAGGTAATCCGGTTAAGCAAGACATTGTGTATGTAAACTTCTTTTTCATAATCACTTCCCAGATTTCCGGCTTCTGCAAGAATCCCTTCCGCCACTGCATTAAAATCCATTTTAGCCCTGTCCAGATTATCCACCAATGCATTAAACTGCAGTGCAATTTCTGCACATTCTCCACGGCCTGTAAATTTCCCCCGATATGCCGGATCCAGCCAGAACAATTCTGGATGGTCATTAAATACTGCCATAAAGGTATTGCGCAATTCCGTCTGGGAAACTGATACCACCGGATTAAAAATACCGTTTACAGCCTCTGAATTGGCATAAATCTGACGGTAAAGGCTTTTTTCTTTCTCCGAAAGCATTCCGTAATAGGGATAGAATCCGGTATCGAAGTCAAGCCCTTCTCCGGTTTCCCCATAGGTATACTGCTTTTGCAGTTCCTTGGCTTCTTCCTCGTCAATCTGTTCGGCATTGTCCTGTACCGGGGTATAGCCGCCTCTGCCGGACACCTCCTGTGGCGTACTGATATCCGCCCTTTCCGGCGGCACATACCCGGAAACATCGTTTTCTTCCTTTGCCAACTCCGTGCCGCCTGCTTCCGCATTGTCCGCAGCAGCGTCTATGCTATCCGGGATATCCTCTCCCATCCCGTTTTTTTGGCTTTCCCTTCCGGCATCTTCCCCGCCTGCTGCCAGCATATCCGTTATCCCTTCTTTGTCATAGGCATCTTCTCCGGCAGGGGAGCTGTTTCCCAGCTTGTCATAAAGAAAATCCGACACATTGTCCGCCAGCTGCGGCCAAAAACCGCAAAGAATAATAAATAAACTGATTAATGACAGCAGCCCCAGCAAACCGTATAACAGTCTTTTCATAAATTTCATTTGTATAATCATGCTCCTTTCAAAGTCCGGAGACTTTGTGCATAGCACAAATCTCCAGATTGAAAATTTCTAATTTTCAATC
>DNJW01000166.1:0-139 GCA_003488965.1 Lachnospiraceae bacterium
TTATGAGGGGGGAGATAGTGAGTTTTAAATAGTGAGTTTTTCAACTATCTGTAACTTATAATAAATGATAAATGTGTCCGTTATGTGTTTAGCTTTTAAAAAACCTATAAAGTTTCATAACCATTCATAAACTAAATCT
>DNJW01000166.1:406-582 GCA_003488965.1 Lachnospiraceae bacterium
ATAACCATTCATAAACTAAATCTAAAATAATATTAAATTTAGAAGTTCTCCTCGTCCTCACTTGCAGCTACCGCAGATACTACAGAAGTTACTGCGGAAACAATTACTGCGATAATACAAATCAGCAATCCGCCGCCTAAGATTATTAATTCCATCTTTTTCTCCATTTCTGCGTG
>DNJW01000166.1:817-4478 GCA_003488965.1 Lachnospiraceae bacterium
CATCTTTTTCTCCATTTCTGCGTGGCTTTTTGCGTATATCAAGTTTGTGGATGCCGCGCAGACACAAACTTGGGATTGAAAATTTTTAATTTTCAATCTTTTTACCTCTTTTCCCTTTTTGCCAAATGCCTGCTAATTGTGATTATAGCACATTCCTTTGGCTTTTGCACTAAAAACTTCTATTGCTGCTGATATATCATAGTAAACGAAATTTCTAATGCCGTTAACTATAGTTAACCGCCCGTTCATCCGGAAACGCATTACTTCACCGCCCCGGTTCAGCTCCACAAAAAGCGTAACTCTTCCCCATTTCCCGCCATATAATGATAATATACTACAAATATTTCAGGTGGCACTCTATGGATACTGGAATTAACTTATCTGCAATTGTAAACAACCTTTCCTCCGGCTCCTATCCCTTGCTGGGCAGCGGTTCAGGGCGCAGAGTCTATGACTTGCATAACGGCACCGTCTTAAAAGCCGCCAAAAATGTTAAGGGTTATGCCCAGAATCAGATAGAAGCTATTATTTCCGAAATGGATGATTCCGACCTCTTTGCCAAAGTTCTCTTCATTTCTTCCGACAACCGCTATCTTATTATGGAAAAAGCGGACCCGGTTACAGATTTTTCGGAAATACTCAATTATTTTCATGTCAAAACGATCCGGGAGCTTTTTCAGTTAAATAACTTTAATTATATCCCCCGCAAATATAATCTGCTTATCAGTGACCTGCGCCGCCCCGTCAACTGGGGAATGCTTCAGGGGCGCCCCGTCATTATCGACTATGGATTTACTGGGAGAATCCGTAGAAAATATTATTCTATTTTTTGATTTTTCTTATTCTATGCCCCTTATCTGTACATTGGAAACAAAGGGTTTTATCAATTCCGCCATTCTTTCCATTTCTTTCCTGCTATATGCATGGAAACCCGGTGCAATTACTCCTTCACTTTCCTGATATCCTTGCAAAAAGCAGGCTTTCGCTCCTTTTATTTCTCTTCCTATGGCAAGTATATCCTCTTCTTTATGCAGTTCCTTCACCACCGTTGTACGGAACTCATAATCCACACCGCTTTCCATTATCAAACCGGTGCTTTCTTTAATCTTTTCTACATTTATTCTCTCCAGCCCTGTCGTTTCCCCATAACGCTCCGTACAGTTTTTAATATCCATAGCTATATAGTCCAAAAGGTTTTTTTCTATTAACTTTTTTATGACTTCAGGACGGTATCCGTTCGTATCCAGTTTTATCAGATAACCCATTTCTTTTATTTCTTTTATAAATTTTCCAAGTTCTTCTTCCAGCGTAGGTTCTCCCCCTGTAATACATACGCCTGCCAAAATCCCTTTCCTCTTCCTTAAAAAGGCAAATATCTCTTCTCTATTTATATCCGGCTGATTTTCCGGCCTTAGCACCAGTTCTCTATTCTGGCAAAAAGGGCAGCGGAAATTACAGCCGCCAAGGAAAACAGCGGCTGCTATATGACCCGGGTAATCCAAAAGTGTGGTTTTGTTTAATCCGCATATTCTCATCCGTTTCCCATCCTTTCATTGGCTATTATTGCTCTTCTTCCAATTATATATTATACTGTCTTAAACAGCAAACAACGGATGCCACACCCCCTGAACCATCCTTATGTTAGAGTAAATGAAATTTCTAATGTCGTTAACTATAATTAAAAAGCCAGGAGCGGTTTATGTTTCGCGTCAGACAGCAGATTGGTTGTACGGATGAGATTATGGATTCCTGCAGAGGGAGAAACTTGTCAAAGGAGGATGCTATAAGGGTTGCTATATTAGATACAGGCATAGGGAACCATCCTGACTTTTCCGGCAGAGTGGATGCCTTTTATGATTTTCTCCACGGAGGGAGAAATGCATATGACGACAGCGGCCACGGCACCCATGTGGCAGGATGTATAGGAGGCAGCGGAAAGGCTTCGGGCGGGACTTATAAAGGAATATGTCCCTGGTGCAGAATGATTGTGGGGAAAGTGCTGGACCGCAACGGCGACGGCAATATGGATGATATGTACCGGGGCGTGGAATGGGTACTGGACAATAAAGACAGATATCATATCAGGGTCTTGAATATTTCGATTGGCATCGGATATATAGAGGATAAGGAAAAAATGGACGGACTTTTGAAAATTGTGGATAAGGCTTGGGACAGCGGCATGGTGGTGGTATGCGCAGCAGGAAACATGGGGCCGGAACCGATGACTTTGTCTCCTTTAGGCTCCAGTAAAAAGGTGATTACGGTAGGCTGTCATGACGGCAGCTTTTATTCCGGCAGAAGCTCCTTATGCGAAAGCTATTCGGGAAGGGGACCGTCCCCCTATGCGGTAAAAAAACCGGACATAGTAGCGCCGGGAACGGATATTATATCCTGCAATATTGCCTGCCGTCCTTCTTTCCGGGGATACTGCAATGCTTATGTAAAAAAAAGCGGTACATCCATGGCAACACCTATTGTATCCGGGGCAGCGGCCCTGCTGCTCCAGAAATACCCGGAACTTTCCAATGAACAGGTAAAAAGAAGAATTAACTATAGCGCTACGGATATGCATGAGCCTTGGACAAAACAAGGCTGGGGAATGATTAACGTGGGCAGGCTGATTAAAATTGCATATTGACACAAATCGTATGATTGCATACAATAATACTTGTGAAAAACAGACAGGTATTCTGTTGCCGCAGATGGCGGAATGAGGAGAAAGATTAAAAATTTTTAATCTGCAAGTTTGTGTCTGCACGGCATACACAAACTTGATATGCGCAAAAAGCAGCGCAGAAATGGAGAAAAAATGAGCAGCTATGATTTGAAACAGGAAGTAACGGACAAGTATTCGTTAAGGGGGAGAGTATTCAGCAAAATCCGGGAAGATATACTGAGCGGCAAATATAAAGATCATGAGGAATTGAAAGAAGTGGCGATTGGGGAAGAACTGGGGGTGAGCAGGACTCCTGTAAGGGAGGCATTCCGCCAGCTGGAGCTGGAAGGGCTGATTCAGATTGTTCCCAATAAAGGGGCGTATGTGACAGGAATTACGGCAAAGGATGTGGAAGATATTTATATGATACGTTCTTTGCTGGAAGGATTGTGTGCCAGATGGGCAACAGAGCATATTACGCAGGAGCAGCTGGAAGAATTGGAGGAGAACGTATATCTGGCGGATTTCCATGCGGCCAAGGGGCATTTAGACCAGATGGCGGAGCTGGACAATCATTTTCATCATATTTTATACGAGGCATGCAACAGCAAGCAGCTGGCAAGGCTGTTGATTGATTTTCATGAATATGTGCTGCGTGTCAGAAAAAAGACGCTTTCCAACGGCGGACGGGGAAAAATATCCAATGATGAACACCGTCAGATTATGGAGGCGATTAAGGAAAAGGACGGAGAAAGAGCGGAAACTTTGGCGCATGAACATATAATTAATGCGTATAACAATATGGTCAAAAACGGACTGTACCAGATATATCCCATGGAGGATGCGGACAGCCGGGAGCCGTGACAGTCCAGCCTTTGGCTTCACTTGACCGGCAGCTTTGAAAGAATGGATGTTTTTCTTGTAATGTGTTTTCAAATTTCATATAATAGAAAATAAGCTGAAAAAAGAATAGGTAATTGTGAAACACAGTGATTCTGCACTTGT
>DNJW01000249.1:0-374 GCA_003488965.1 Lachnospiraceae bacterium
AAAAAGGAAGACTTTGGTAGTTTTGGAAAGGGATTTTTTGTATTTCCTTTATCTGATATATTGTTTTCATTCTATGAAACTGCAAGCATTATAGAAGATTTTTATTCAATTGAATGGGAACAAAAATATCATGAAAAATGGTATCAGGAGAATCAGGTAGAAGATTCTTCAGAAGAAGAACTTCGATTTTTCACAAAATATCATGCTCTCGCATCTGTGGGAATGACGATTGAGTGGATTATGGAGGATATGCCAATTCCGCCGGAAATTTTTAAAACCCAGCTTCGTGCACTTCTTAGGGAAGCAACATATGGAAATCTTTCAATCATGTACCCAATGACTTAATCCAATATACGCTTGCAATTGACAGGCAG
>DNJW01000249.1:658-3922 GCA_003488965.1 Lachnospiraceae bacterium
TTTTTCAGTATCGGAACCAATGACCTGACGCAGTATACGCTTGCAATTGACAGGCAGAATGAGAAGTTGGAGCAGATATGGACCTTACAGAGACTTTTGTACGAATGGGAGCAGATGAATTGTCAGTTGCGCCCTCTATGGTATTAAAATTGCGAAAAAAAGTTCGAAAAATGAGGTTTTTGACAGTCAGGAATAAATGCCTCATCCTTTTTTGGACGGAATCCGGTAATAGGAAAGTTTATAGAGATTCAGCAAAAAGTATGGCAAAATGAAAGGGTTTGGGGTAAAATAGAATGATGTCAAAGGAAGCGGGGAGATTATGCAAAAAGCAATCGTTATAGGATGTCCGGGGGCGGGGAAGAGTACATTTGCGCGGGCATTGAGGGATACTGAGGGGCTTCCGTTATATTATCTGGATATGCTCTGGCACAGACCCGATAGGACTAATATTTCTGCGGCAGAGTTTGATGCGGGATTAAAGGAAATCGTGAAAAAGAAGCAATGGATTATCGACGGGAATTATCAGCGTACCTTGGAAATGCGCCTGCAGGAATGCGATACGGTGTTTCTGCTGGATTATCCGCTGGAAGTCTGTCTTTTGGGAGCGGAATCCCGTATTGGAAAAAGCCGGGAGGATTTGCCCTGGATGGAAACGGAATTGGATGAGGAATTCAGGCAGTGGATTGTGGATTTCCCGAAAGAACAGCTGCCGCAAATTTATGAACTGCTGGACAGATACAGAGAGGGCAGAAGGATTGTGGTTTTTCATGCCAGAAAGGAAGCGGAGGATTATTTACGGAGGAGAAGATTGAAAATTAGAAATTTTCAATCTGGAGATTTGTGCTGCGCACAAAGTCTCCGGACTTATTGATTTTGAGTCCGCTGAGGCGGACATGGGGTATAAAGATGGAAATAACAGATTTTTGCAAAAGCCTTGATTTTATGAAATTAGGACAGGCAATCAATCGTCAGAATTGGCAGATAGCGCTTAATACAGTGCAGAGGATGCAGAGACAGTCGGCGGAAACCGGGGACCCTATCTTTGATAAAAATTTTACGAATTTAAGGCATTGTCTGCTTCATAAAGACCAGCTGGCGGCTAAGAATGTGCTTGCTGTGGTTATTGCCAAAAGGGCGCAGATATTAAATCATCAGGAAAGGGAAGAGAAATGAACGGAAAGGGAATCATCCGCAAGCATATGAAGATTTACGGCAGAGTGCAGGGCGTGGGCTTCCGTTACAGTGCATGTTACAGCGCGTCGCAGCTGGGACTTACCGGCTGGGTAAGGAACGAATGGGACGGAACGGTGGAAATGGAAGTGCAGGGGACGGAGAAGCTGATTCAAAAGCTCATGGCAATGCTGGATGGCGGCCGGTTTATCAGGATTGAGGAGATAGAGGAAACGGAGATTCCGCTGGTGGAGGATGAAAGGGCATTTAAGGCAAGAGGATGAAATATAAATATTTATTGTTTGATTTGGACGGGACTTTGACAGACCCAAGGGAAGGGATTACTACATCGGTGCAGTATGCATTGCGCGCCTTTGGTATTGAGGAGACGGATTTGGATAAACTGACACCGTTTATCGGGCCGCCGCTGCGGGAAAGCTTTATGCAGTTTTATGGTTTTACCATAGAACAAGCGGAAACGGCGGTGGAGAAATATAGGGAATGGTTCAGGCCCAAGGGGATTTTCCAAAACAGTATGTATCCCGGTATAAAAGAAATGCTGGAAATGCTTAGGGAAAACGGCAAGATTCTGGCAGTGGCATCTAGCAAGCCGCAGATATTTGTAGAGCAGATATTGCATCATTTTGGGATTTATCAATATTTTACAGTGATTGTGGGAAGCGAGCTGGACGGAAGAAGAGACACGAAGGAAGAGGTTGTGGCGGAGGCCCTGCGGCAGCTTAAGGAAAGCGGAATGCAGGAAACTGTGGCTTCCAAAGCAGTGATGATAGGCGACAGGAAGTTTGATATTGCGGGGGGAAAGGAACATGGGCTTATAACGGCAGGAGTTACCTTCGGCTATGCGGCGGAAGGGGAACTGGAAGAGGCGGGTGCTGATTTTGTGGTGGATACCGTAGAGGAACTGGGGAGGTTGTTAATGCAATGACAGACGATAGCAGAATCCAATCGGCGGAGGAGAGTTCTTTCCGTAAGACAGTGAATATCCTTTTGCCTTTTCTGATTTATTTTGTGGTGCATGACTTGGCGCAGATTTTGCTGGCTTTTCTTGCAAATCTGAGTTTGGGGGCGCTTGGAGGGGCATACACGGAATTTATGACGGAAAATGCGGCAACAGCCAACGGGCTGCTCAATGCATTGTCTTTGCTAATCGGCATGGCAGCGGTATTTCCTATGGCGCGCAGAGAGTTAAGGTGGGCAAAGGTATTGTCAGAAGGACCGGAGGAAAAAAGGCCGGGAAAATCCATGGAGTATATTCTTCTGGCTGTTTTTGCAATAGCCTTCGCCCTTGGCATCAATATGCTGATGGCGCTTGCCGGGCTGACCCAGGTCTCCGAAAGCTATCAGGAGGTGGCTCAAAGGCAGTATGGGGTAGCCCTAGGCGTAGGGATTTTGATATATGGCGTGATTTCCCCGCTGGCGGAGGAAATTGTGTTCCGCGGGCTTATTTATAACCGGATGCGGAGATACTTCGGAAAGATGCTTTCCGTGGCTGTCTGCGGCATTATGTTCGGCGTTTACCACGGCAATCTGGTGCAGGGTATTTACGGGTGCATTCTCGGCATAGCGATTACTTATTCATACGAATGGTTTGGCAGCTTTTTTGCCCCTTTTTTGTTCCATGCCGCGGCAAATACAGCCGTATTTCTGGCGGGTTATGATAAGGTAATAAAGGGCAATATTGTAACGCCGTTAAACTGTGCGGTATTGCTCGCCATGTCAGCTGCGGTTCTGTACGCGATGCAAAAGACGAGGCAGAAGAATTTAACATAGCATTGAATGACTGGTATTTGAAGGATGAACTGGATGCATTGAAAAAATGTCTGCGCAAATGCATTAAAACATTGGAAATAGACTGACAAAATAGCAGGAAAAGTCAGAGTTGACGAATAGTCAGACAATTTACAAAAAAAAGTAGTTTACAACTGCGAAAAATAGGTGTATAGTATACCCGTAAGTCGCAAAGAAGCGTATAAAAAGCTCTTTGCGACTTTTTTTGCCGTATAGGGTTAGCGTGAGAAGAACTTCTAATCACTCACGGCAGAGGCCGTTTCGTGAAGAAGTTCTAAGTCTCAC
>DNJW01000130.1:0-2306 GCA_003488965.1 Lachnospiraceae bacterium
GCTTGCAGGCATTGTCATAATCGCTGCCAGTGGCTTCTGCCGCAGCGATATCAATCTGTGTTTCTCTTTTCATATTTTCCTCTGCTTCTGTATCTCCGGCTAGGTATCTTTTATTATATGCGAAACATCCATATTTTACAAGACGGGGAACGGGGATTATTGAAAAAGAAGCAGTGTGGGCGTTACTGTTCTCACGTTGCCTGTTCTCTGGCTGTGCGGACAACAAGCAACATGTGAACAGTAACCCGCGGGAGGCTTCCCGGCAAGTATGAAAATACGTCGGATATTGAAAAAAAATCTACATTGCAACGGATAGCAGTTTTTATTATCTTTATTATAGACAATAGACGGAAAAGAAGGAGGAGCATTATTTTATGTTAACAGAAAGGCTTAAATTATATGAAGACAGGGATGATGTTACTTTAACGGCATACATATTGCAGGACTCTCCTGAGCTGTTGAAGGGAAAGAGGCGTCCGGCGGTATTGGTCTGTCCCGGAGGCGGTTATATGAGCTGTTCTGACAGGGAAGGGGAGCCTGTGGCACTGAAATTTGCTTCTATGGGGTATCATGCCTTTGTATTAAGGTATTCCACTTACGGGGAGGGGAAAGCAGGACTGCCCGACTTGTCGAACCTTGTTCCGGTGAAAGAAAAGAGCCAGTATCCTATACAGATGCTGGAAATTGGCAAAGGGATGCTGATGATTAGGGAGAATGCAGAAAAATGGCTTGTGGATACCGATAGGATTGCGGTATGCGGTTTTTCGGCGGGGGCACATAATGCGGCAATGTATGCGGCAAACTGGCATACGGAGCTGGTAAGCGGACATTTCGGTGAGAAAAAGGAAAACTTCCGTCCGGCAGCGGCGGTTTTAGGATATATGCTGAGCGATTATGTATATAAGAAAGAGAGCGAACGGGAAAGGGATGAAATGAACCGGATATTTTTTGCGGCTTCCGACACTGCATTTTTGGGAAAAGCAGAGCCGGATGAAAAGCAGCTGGAAGAAGTAAGTCCTGCAAGGCATGTGACGGAACAGATGCCGCCTGTATTTTTATGGGCGACGGCATCCGATGAACTGGTTCCGGTACAGCATACCATCCGCATGTCCTATGCATTGGCGGAAAAACATATTCCTTTTGAAATGCATGTTTTTGAAGAGGGACCTCACGGGCTGAGTCTGGCGAACCAGGCTTCGGCGGAAGCAAAGTCCCAGATATTCCCGGATGCGGCAAAGTGGGCGGATTTGGCAGGCTGCTGGCTGGAAAAAAGATTTGCGCTGCCGTTAGCGGAAAAAACATCCTTTGAAGAAATGATGGAGCATTCAAAATAAATCAAATAGCAGGAGGAAAAGACTATGGTAGATTTGAAAGCGAACCCGTTCTTTCTGGACGAGAAGAAAGAAAACTGGGTGAAGGAAACACTGGCATCGTTGAGTACGGAGGAAAAAATCGGTCAGATGTTCTGCCCTATCGGCGGCAACATTGAGGAAGATTTTTTGAAAGCTTTTGTGGAAGAGTTTAAGCCCGGTGCTATGCTTTACCGCCCAATGCCGGCTGCGGATGTGCAGAAAACCCACCGGTTTTTGCAGGAACAGTCCAAGGTGCCTATGCTGTTCGGTGCCAATCTGGAATCAGGCGGCAACGGAATCTGTGCGGACGGTACTTATTTCGCACGACCCATGGGTGTGGCTGCAACGGATAATCCGGTGAATGCCTACCGTCTGGGTGCGGTGGCAGGAAAAGAAGCGATGGCAGTAGGCTGCAACTGGGCATTTTCCCCTATCTGCGATTTGGATATGAATTTCAGGAACCCGATTACCAATGTAAGAACTTTCGGTTCGAAGCAGGAGAGAGTCATTGCTTTTGTAAAGGAGCAGTTAAAAGGACTTAGGGATAACGGCGTGGCGGCAGCAGTGAAGCATTTTCCGGGCGACGGCGTAGACGAGAGAGACCAGCATCTGGTGGCTTCCGTGAACAGCCTGTCGGTGGAGGAATACGATAAGACATACGGGGCAATATGGCAGGAGGTCGTGGATGCGGGGACATTGTCCATTATGGCAGGTCATATTCTGCAGCCTGCATACAGCAGGCATTTCAACCCGGAGCTTCAGGATGAAGAGATTCTTCCTGCTACCTTGTCAAAAGAAATTCTGCTGGGTCTGCTGCGCGGAAAATTAGGATATAACGGAATGATTGTGACGGATGCTACGCCGATGATAGGATTCAATACGTCCATGAAACGTTCCCAGGCAGTGCCTGCAGCACTGGCGGCTGGATGCGATATGATTCTGTTTAATAAGGAT
>DNJW01000130.1:2630-2958 GCA_003488965.1 Lachnospiraceae bacterium
ATGATTCTGTTTAATAAGGATATCAGAGAGGATTATCAGTTTGTAAGGGACGCCATAGCGGACGGAAGGCTGACCATGGAAAGAGTGGACGAAGCAGTGACCCGGATTCTGGCAATGAAAGCCGCCATGGGTCTGCCGGAGCAGAAAGCGGCAGGAACCATCGTACCGGGCGAGGATGCCCTGAAAGCGGTAAGCTGTAAGCAGCATAAGGAATGGACGAAAGCCTGTGCGGATGAAAGCGTAACCCTGGTTAAGGATACCCAGAAGCTGCTTCCCATTTCCCCGGAAAAATATAAGAGAATCCGCCTTTACCTTCTGGAGGACCGCA
>DNJW01000130.1:3215-3677 GCA_003488965.1 Lachnospiraceae bacterium
GATTTAAGGACGGCGAGGGAGCTATCGGCATGGTGAAAGAGAAGTTGGAAAAAGAAGGCTTTGAAGTGGCACTTTTTGATTACGCCCATCCTGATTTTTATGAAATGTTCGAGGGAGGCGTGGAGGATATTAAGAGCAAGTTCGATTTGGCAGTTTATGTAGCCTGCATCGACACTGCCAGCAACCAGTCGGTAAGGCGGATTGACTGGGTACATCTGATGGCAGCGGATGCACCTTGGTTCTTAAACGACGTTCCCGCAATGTTCATCTCCGTCGCCAACCCCTATCATCTGCTGGATGCGCCGATGATAAAAACCTTCATTAATGCCTATACACCCAGTGAAGAGGTAGTAGACCAAGTGGTGGAAAAAATCATGGGCAGATCCGAATTTAAAGGCGTCAATCCCGTAGACCCCTTCTGCGGTGTCTGGGGGGCAGAACATTAAGAAACACTAAGGCTGC
>DNJW01000398.1:0-2541 GCA_003488965.1 Lachnospiraceae bacterium
TTGCACAATTCGTAATTGGAAACTTAGAGTTTCGCAATTGCCTGTACAATCGTCTATAATAAGAAGATAACGGAAAGGAGAATGGGATGGAACGGTATAAAAATCCAGATTATTCAGTAGAAGAGCGGGTGGAGGATTTGATTTCCCGTATGACATTGGAGGAAAAAGCGGCACAACTGTGCGGAGATCTTCCTTTTGAGCTTGCTAAGGCAGGAGAAAAAATGGAGGAGTTATTAAAAGAAAAATATCCTTATGGACACGGACGTTTTACACAGTATTCCATTGTGGGATTGGCGGATCCGGTTAAAATTGCGGAATTCACAAACAGAGTACAGAAATATTTTGTGGAAGAAACAAGACTGGGAATTCCGGTAGCACTGCAGACAGAAAACCTGTGTGGTTATCCGGCTATGGGAGGTACTCTTTTTCCGGCACAGGTGAATGCAGGATGTACTTGGGAACCGGAACTGCTGGAGGAAATGACAAAGATTATCGGGCAGGAGTCAAAGGCAGTAGGCATCAATTCCGCTATGAGTCCGGTTATCGATGTAGCGAGGGATCCCAGATGGGGGCGTACTTATGAGACCTATGGGGAGGATCCATATCTGGTCAGCCAGATGGGGATTCATTATATCCGGGGTATGCAGGGAAATAAAAAAGAAGGCGTTGCATGCGTTGCCAAACATTTTTTGGGATATTCGGAAACGCAGGGAGGATTGAATACGGCGACAACACGTATCAACAGCCGCGAACTTTATGAGGTGTTTGCCACACCCTTTGAGGCAGCAATGCGGGAAGCCGATGTCAGTTCCGTGATGGCCAATTATGCAGAAATTGACGGCATGTGTGTTGTGGCAAACCGCTCAATTGCCCATGACCTGCTTCGTGATACGATGAAATTTGAAGGAATACTGACTTCTGACGGGGCAGGAATTTTAAAAACACTGACAGATTTTCATATTGCGGATACTTATGAAGAAGCAGGATATCTTGCCAAAAAGGCCGGGACGGATACGGAAATTCCGGTAGGCGCTTCTTTTGCCCAGCTGCCTAAATATGTGCGCTCCGGCCAGCTGGAGGAAGCTGTCCTTGATGAATCGGTACGCCGGGTGTTAAAGGTAAAATTCGAATACGGTTTATTTGAAAATCCTTATGTTGATGTGGAGAAAATAAAAACTGCTATGTCAAATAAAGAAAAAAATGAGCTGTCGGAAAAAATTGCCGCAAAATCCTTGGTACTTTTGAAAAACAATGGGGTTCTTCCTCTAAAAAGAGGCATAAAACTGGCAGTTGTAGGACCTCATGCGGACAGTCTGCGTTATCCTGTAAGCGGTTATACCTTCCCGGCCTATGTAGAAATGCTTACGGCAGGGGCAGAGGGGGACGAGTCGGTATCTTTTAACGGGATTGCGGACGAAGCGGCAAAGGCAAAAGAAGATGAGACAGCGAATCCGTTTGCTGCATTTTTCAGTGCTCTTACAGAAGAAGATAAGGATAAAATAGGTGACATGAATTCCGTGCTGCGTTCTATGGGGGCGGCTTCTTTAAAAGACGTGCTGTCGGAACGTTTTGAAGTCCGGTATGCGAAGGGCTGCGATATTATAGGTACTGATGAATCGGGGATTCCGGAGGCGGTAAAGGCTGCGGAGGAGAGCGATATTATTTTATATGCCTGCGGCGGCAATTCGGGCTGGGTCAATGTGACCGGGGGAGAAGGAAAAGACAGATGTAGACTGGATTTGCCGGGGGTACAGCAGAAATTGCTGGAGGCTTTGTGCGCAACCGGCAAAAAAGTGGTGATGGTTCTTTACGGACCGGGAATTTTTGCGGTTCCCTGGGCATGCGAACATGTGGATGGCATGATAGAGGCATTTATGCCGGGACCGTCAGCCGGAAGGGTGATTGCAGATGTGCTGGACGGAACGGCCAATCCGGGAGGGAAGATGACGATGACAGTTCCCCGCAGTGTGGGACAGGTGCCGGTCACATATAATCATAGAACCGGGAGCGGATACAGCGGCGCAGGAAGTACGGCAGCATCAGTAATTTTCAGCGGAGGTTATGTGGACGAGGATAACCAGCCTTTGTTCTGTTTCGGCCATGGTCTAAGCTATACATCTTTTGAACTGTCTGATTTTCGTGTGAAGGAGACAAAGGTACCTACGGACGGACAAATTTCGATATCCTGCAAGATAAAGAATATAGGGAACCAGGAAGGCGATGAAGTGATACAGTTATATTACCATACCAAAAAAGCCCATGTAGTACGTCCGGTAAAGCAGCTGGCAGGGTTCAAAAGAATATCGCTGGCAGCAGGGGAGGAAAAGAAGGTTACTTTTCTTTTGGATACGGCACAGCTGGGGTACTATAATGAAGATATGGAATTTGTAGTAGAACCTACTGTGATGGATGTGATGATAGGCACAAGCGCACACGATATCCGTTTCTGTGAAGAGGTGGTTCTTTTCGGAGAAAAGATAGATGTGATGGGCAGACGTTCCTACTGCTGCGGTGTGAAGTGTGAGAAGAACTTCTAATTGC
>DNJW01000398.1:2835-4605 GCA_003488965.1 Lachnospiraceae bacterium
AATTGCCTTTGGCAATTTTCACTCACAGCAAGGGCTGCTTCGTGAAGAAGTTTTTCTACACCGAAGAATGCCTGAAATACGGCATTTTTCATTCAGATTTGAGATTCCGCAGAGCGGAATACATGTAAATCAGCAGCTTTGCCGGTTACGGCAAAGCTGCTGATTCTTTTGTACTGTCAACAGTCTGTTGGATAATGCTCTGCATAATATCCTTGGTAATCTGTCCGGTGACATAACCGTATACATTGCCGTTGCTGTCAATCATAAAAGTGGTGGGATAGGCGCTGATGCCATAGTAATATGCCAAAATCCCGTCCGTATCCATCACCACCGGATAGGTATAATTGTTGTCGGACAAAAAGGCGGCAATTTCTTCGGCGGTTCCTTCCCTTCCGGTTTCCGGGGAAGCTACGCCTAAGATAATGACATCGGAACCGTTTTCTCCATATTCCTCATAAATTTCCTGAATTTCCGGCATTTCCGCCCGGCAGGGAGGACACCATGTAGCCCAGAAGTTAAGGAATATAGTTTTTCCTTTATAGCTGTCCAAGGTATGGATATTGCCGTATTGATCTTCCAAAGTAAAATCAGGTGCGGGAACGGCAGGACTGGTTTCATCTGCGGCATCATCGGAACCGTTTCTTGTGTCAGTGTTGTTTTGGGTATTTGAGGTGCTTGTTTCTGTTTTTTGTCCTTGCGGATTGCTGTTATTCTTATCCGGGCTGCCGGGACTTGTCTGGCTGTCAGAGGCATTTTCCGTGTTGTTTTGAACAGAGGTATTGCCGGAAAGATAGGAGCTGATGTCGTTCATCCACCCAGTAAGCATCATTATGCCGATAAAAATCATAAGAATGCCGCCCAGCTTTACCGTATATTTTACCACAGAGCGGTATTTTTTGAAAAAATCCAGCAGGACCTTGGTAAACAGCCCGACGGCAAGAAAGGGCAGGACAAAGCCCAGGGTATAGATGCCGATGAGCAGGAAGCCTGTCAAAGCGGAGGAGGCGGAAGCCGCCAGAAGGAGTACGCTGGCAAGAGCCGGTCCCACACAAGGGGTCCACGCGAAACTGAAAGTGAAGCCCAGAATCAGGGCAGTCAGAGGGTTCATAGCAAGGGAGTCCGGCTGAAAATGGAGGCGGTGTTCTTTGCTTAGGGAAGAACTGCCGAACAGGCCTAACTGATATAGACCGAAGAGAATCACGATGATGCCTCCGATGCGGGTAAACCATGTCTGATAGTTATGAAAAAATTTTCCTGCTGCGGTAAAGCCAAAGCCGAGAAGGAAGAATGCAAAGCTGATACCGAGGACAAAAAACAAGGTATTTCCCATTACTTTGCTTCTTCTATAGGTAATATTGCCGTTTTCATCGGTTGATTTTGCCCCGCCGGACAGATAGCCGATATAGAGGGGAATCAGCGGAAGTACGCAAGGGGAAAAGAAGCTGATAAGCCCTTGAAAAAAGACGGTAACGGCGGAAATGCTTGTTTCAAGTGATAAGTTCATATGGGTTTCTCCTGAAAATGTTTTTGGTATTAAGAATCTAATTGCTTGTGTCCCGGTAAACGGGAACGGATGCCATCATAATAGCATATGGGACGGGAGTGTGTCCATATTAATATTTGTCTGCCTTCAAGTTCAGGTAGACGGAAAAATGCTATTGGGATATAATAAAAAAAGGTATGAAAATAATAGGTAATTGCGAAACACAGTGATTCTGCACTTGTCATTGGGCATCTTGTATATTCCAACACAGACGCGCTTTCGCTCCG
>DNJW01000198.1:0-813 GCA_003488965.1 Lachnospiraceae bacterium
GGTAATCGCGGAGCGAAAGCGCGTCTCTGTTGGAATATACAAGCTGCACAATGACAAGTGCAGAATCACTGTGTTTCGCAATTGCCTGCAAATTTATATAATCAAAAATTATGCCGCATATTTTTTTCTTTCATGAGCATAATACTAATGCAGCATTCAAAATATTGTGCTTTGTTTGCTAAGTTTTATGCTTATACCCAAATGAGCAGCCTATGAAAACATTATGAAAACGGAGGGAATATTATGAAAAACAGTAAAAAACTGATATCAGTTTCTCTTATTGTCCTCATGCTTGGCCTCGTTACCGCATGCGGCAACAGAAATGCCAACAATGCAGACAACGGCTCTGGAACTGAAAACAGCACAAACAATGATGCAGCCGGCACAAACGGTACTGACACTGTAGGGACAGGCAGCACTGACGGTTCCAATACTACCGGTACAAACGGTACCGCCAATGATACAAACGCAGCGGATTCTGCTGCAGACGGCAACGGTTCCGGAACGTCAGACGGCAACACAACCGGCAATGCGGACAATACGGACAGCAATGTAAACGATGTAACCAACGGCACAAACAATACGGACAATGTAAATGACAATACCAATACCGGTTCTGTTCTTGACGATGCCGGCAATGCTGTAGGCGATGTGGTAGATGATATTGCTGACGGAGTATCCGATGTAACAAACGATGTTGCAGGAAACGGTAACGCCAACAATTAATCTTCCCAAAAATAGGGGGATTCATCCCCCTATTTTTATATAACAAGAAATTACGCCGCAGCGTTGTGAGAAGCCAACAAGAATTTG
>DNJW01000198.1:1030-2815 GCA_003488965.1 Lachnospiraceae bacterium
ATAATAGGAAATTACGCCACAGCGTTGTGAGAAGCCAACAAGAATTTGCAAGGCAAATTCTTGCAAAGTTGGCCGCCGGGCCAACTTTTTTATATAACAGTTTTTGTTCAATTTGCCAGACGGTGTTGCCGGACAGAACCTTTTAGCACCCGAATCAGCCGCTATAATGATTTTTCTATAATCGTTCCGTCCCTGTATGCTCTCAGCAGCATTTCCAGCTGATGGATAGTTTCCTTTATCTCCGTACCTCCATCCGTTTCCGCAACACTGATTCTTGAATTGCTGGTTTCCAAAATCACCGAATCCGAAAAAATATCCGATTCATGCAATATTGCCGACTCTGCAGATTCAAAAGGTTCATGGGCCACCAGACGCATACCGTGGGAATTTGCCACCAGCGTATAGCCTGCTATGCCTGTTTTCCCCTGATATGCCTTGGAAAAACCGCCGTCTATAATCAGCAGTTTTCCTCCGCACTTAATCGGGGATTCTCCTTTTTTCAATTCCACAGGAACGTGCCCGTTCACGATATGGGAATGTTTGCTGTCCAAGCCGAATTCCATTAAAATCTTATTAATAATATCCTCGTTATCCAATAACCGGTAATAACTGTTTTTGGTTTCCGTATGGGTTTCCTTGTCTTCTATAAAATACCGTTCAAAGGTGGCCATCTTATCCTTGCCGAATACGGGAGAATTCGGTCCCTCCCATATATACCAGATGACATCCTGCCCCTTTTGCATTTCTGCAGGATTATGTTTGGAATAATATCCCCTTCTGGCATACTGATCCAGAATATCATACAAAGCTTTTCCGCTGTAAGTACCTCCGTCAATAGTAAAGGTATTAAAGTTGCCGTTTTCATCCATAGGCATACAGCCATGATACAGAAGATTGGAATTATATACCTTGTAAAGCCCTCCCCTGGAAAACAAAAAGCGGACGTGCTTCTGCAGTTTTTCACATTTCTGGAACGCTTGTTTAAGCCGTTCCATTACCTGCTCTTCCTCTTTGCTCAAAGCATATGGATTTTCTGGATCCACTGTAGGAAATTCCACATCCTTCATCGTATAGGTTTTTCCGTCTATACGTATCGTTTTCTTTTCATAATCTATTTTATCCAGCAGAAGACGGTCTTCCATCTGGAATTCAGGCCGCCGCATAATCAGGCTTCCTTCCAGTTTAAACTGTATAATCGCGATTGCCTTGTGCATCTTCATATCAAGGTCCAAATCTTTTGTATTATAATCCGTATTATACTTGATGGAAAAAAGGTCACAATTTACATCCGCATAGGTTTCCATAGCAAACGTAGCCAAAGGAATCAGATTAATTCCATATCCCTCTTCTAAGGTATCAAGATTGCCATAGCGCGCCGACAGCCTAATTACATTGGCAATACATGCCAGATGTCCTGCTGCTGCCCCCATCCAGACGATGTCATGATTTCCCCATTGAATATCCACCGAATGATAGTGGCTCAAGGTATCCAATATAATATGAGGTCCGGGGCCACGGTCAAAAATATCCCCAACAATATGAAGATGGTCGATAACCATCCGCTGAATCAGCTGGCTTAAAGCTATAATAAACTCCTGTGCCCTGTCAATCTGTATAATTGTATGGATAATCTCATTGTAATAGGCTTCCTTATCCTGGACTTCTTCTTTCTCCGTAATTAATTCTTCAATTACATAGGCGAAATCAGGCGGAAGGGCTTTCCGCACTTTAGAACGGGTATATTTTGACGCTACTCTCTTTGTAATCTGTACCAGCCTGTGCAGG
>DNJW01000198.1:3086-3901 GCA_003488965.1 Lachnospiraceae bacterium
AATCTGTACCAGCCTGTGCAGGGTAATTTTATACCAGTCCTCGATATTATCCTCTTCCTGAAGGACAATCTCAAGTTTCTCCTTCGGATAATAAATCAAAGTTGCCAGGCTCTTTTTATCCCTGCTGCTCAATGTATTCCCAAATTCCTCATCAATTTTTCTTTTTACGGAGCCGGAGCCGTTTTTCAATACATGATTAAACTGTTCATATTCCCCATGAATATCTGTCAGAAAATGCTCTGTTCCCTTCGGCAGGCAAAGAATTGCCTGAAGATTGATAATTTCCGTGGATGCCGATGCTATTGTAGGATATTGATGCGCCAGACTGCGCAGATATTTTAGCTCCAAATCGTTCATCTGCCCCTTGCTCCTTCCTTCCGCTTTTCCCCTTTATCATACTGTTTTCTTAACCGACTACGTCGCTCATGTCATACTTTCCCGCCGGCTTTCCTGCCAGAAATTTTGCTGCCTGAATAGCCCCCTTTCCAAAAACGGCCTTTGAATATGCCGTATGGGAAAAAGTAACCACCTCATCCGCTCCGGCAAAAATCACATCGTGCTCTCCCACAATCGTCCCGCCTCTGACTGCAGAAATCCCGATTTCCTCGACAGGACGCTTTTTTCTCCTGCCGCTCCTGTCATAAACATATTCATAGGCATTATTCAGCTCCTCGTTAATGGAATCCGCCAATGCCAGCGCCGTCCCGCTGGGCGCATCCACCTTCCTGTTATGATGCTTCTCTACGATTTCAATGTCAAACCCCGCCGGTGCCAGTATTCCCGCCGCTTCTTTCAAAAGCTTCAAAAGCATATTG
>DNJW01000149.1:0-192 GCA_003488965.1 Lachnospiraceae bacterium
CCGCCTTCCTACGTGATCTTTATTCTGGCGACCACGGAGGTGCATAAGATACCGATCACCATCCTCTCCCGCTGCCAGCGTTATGATTTCCGCAGGATTACCATTGATACGATCGCGGGGAGACTGCGGGAGCTGATGGATCAGGAGGGCGTGCAGGTGGAGGAGAAGGCGCTCCGCTATGTGGCGAAGACT
>DNJW01000149.1:416-3618 GCA_003488965.1 Lachnospiraceae bacterium
TAAGATACCGATTACCATTTTATCCAGATGTCAGAGGTATGATTTTAAGAGGATAACGATAGACACAATTGCCGGCAGGCTGCAGGAGCTGATGCAGGAAGAAAAAATCCATGTGGAAGAAAAGGCGTTACGCTATATTGCCAAAACTGCCGATGGTTCGATGCGCGACGCGCTAAGCCTGCTGGATCAATGTATTGCCTTCCATTTCGGAGAGGAGTTAACTTATGATAAGGTGCTGGAAGTATTAGGGGCGGTAGATACTTCAGTATTTGAGCATCTGTTTGAGCTGGTGCTGGTGAAAAATGTGACAGGATGCATAGAACTTCTGGAGGAAATTGTAATACAGGGCCGGGAACTTTCCCAGTTTGTGACGGATTTCACATGGTATCTGAGAAATCTGCTGCTTGCACAGAATTCGGAAGATATAGAAGATGTTATTGATGTATCGACAGAAAATATGGTCAGGCTGAAGGAAGAAGCTCAAATGGCGGATATGGACACAGTAATGCGGTATATCCGTATTTTTTCGGAGCTTTCCGGGCATATACGGTATGCATCTCAAAAGAGGATATTGATTGAGGTGGCTTTGATTAAACTTTGCCGGCCGAGTATGGAAACGGACACGGATTCCCTGCTGGCACGTGTGCGCGATTTGGAAAGCAGGCTGGAGAATGGCATGGTTGCAGCTGTGCCGCAGAGCGTGGGGGGAGATTCTTATAATAACATAGCAAAGGAGCAGAAGCGGACGGAAGTGAAATTGCCGGCAGCGGTGCCTGAGGATGTAAAGTCGGCAGTAGAAAACTGGCCGTCTATTGTGATGAATATGGAACAGCCGATGAAAACTTATTTAAAAGATGCCCGGCTGAGTCTGGGAGGGGACAATAAGCTTATCGTGGTGGTAAAAGAAGGATTGGCATCGGATTACCTGGCAAAGAATGCCGGAAATAAGGAATGGCTGCAAAAGACAATTAGTGCAGCTGTTCAAAAGGAAATAGAATTAGATATCCAAAGTATTGCCGATAACAAGAGGTTTGAGGATTCTTATATTGATTTGGGCAAGATAATCCATATGGAAATTGAAATAGAAGATTAAAACTGGCAGATTGGAGGAAAATGAGATGGCGAAAAGAGGCGGATTTCCGGGAGGAATGCCGGGAAACATGAATAATTTGATGAAGCAGGCACAGCGTATGCAGCGTCAAATGGAAGAAAAGCAAAAAGAATTGGAAATACAGGAATTTACTGCTGCGGCCGGAGGCGGAGCGGTAGAAGTGACAGTGACAGGAAAGAGAGAAATTACCAAAGTAAAGCTTTCGGAAGAAGTGGTGGACCCGGACGACATTGAAATGCTGGAAGATTTGATTATGGCAGCAGCCAACGAAGCGCTCCGCAAGGTGGAAGAAGCCAATGCTGAAGTGATGAATAAGATGGCCGGAGGTTTGGGCATTGGAGGAGGCTTTCCGTTCTAATGGATTTATACAGCGGGCATATTAATAAATTAATTGATGAGCTGGCTGCACTTCCGGGAATTGGAGCGAAATCGGCACAGCGTCTGGCCTTCCATATGATTAATATGCCTAAGGAAAGGGTAGAGCGTCTGGCAAAATCCATGATTGACGCGAAAGAAAACGTAAGGTACTGCAAGGAATGCTATACACTTACGGATCAGGAACTGTGCCGTGTCTGCAGCAGCCAGAAAAGGGACCACAGTACGATTATGGTAGTGGAAAACTCAAGAGATTTGGCGGCATATGAGAAAACGGGGAAATATATGGGGGTATATCATGTGCTGCATGGTGCGATTTCCCCCATGCTTGGTATTGGCCCCAATGACATCCGGTTAAAGGAACTGATGGCGAGGCTGAAAGGAGAGGTGTCGGAGGTTATTGTGGCAACTAATTCCAGCCTGGAAGGGGAGACTACAGCTATGTATATCGGCAAGCTGATAAAACCTACGGGCATTAAAGTAACGAGGATTGCCAGCGGTGTGCCGGTAGGGGGAGATTTGGAATATATTGACGAAGTAACCTTGCTTAGGGCGTTGGAAGGAAGGACAGAATTGTAGGAGGATTAAGATGAAAATGGAAAAAACAGTCTTTGGGACTATGAATGACGGTACCAGAATTTATTTATACAGCATAGAAAACAGTAAAGGGATGAAAATTCAGGTCATCAATTATGGAGCAATCCTTGTAAGGCTTTATGTGCCGGATAAAGAGGGAAAGGCAGAAGATATCGTATTGGGGTATGACAAGTTAGAGAACTATTATGTAAACGGAGCAAATTTTGGCGCAACGATTGGTCCGAATGCGAACCGTATAGCGAATGCGTCATTTGTCTTGGACGGAATCGAATATCATTTGGATGTGAATGACGGAAAAAATAATTTACACAGCCATCTGGACCTGGGTTATCATAAGAGGGTATGGGAAGCAAAAGAGGAGAGCAATGGGATTACGTTTCTTTTGGAGGGGACGGACGGGGAAATGGGATTTCCGGGCAATAAAAAGCTGGAGGTTTCTTATCTGCTGACAGAAGAGAATGAACTGAAAATCCATTATCATGGAATAAGCGATAAACGGACGATTCTTAATATGACAAACCATAGCTATTTTAACTTGGCAGGGCATAATGCCGGGGAAATATATGACCATATTCTTACTCTGAATGCCGCAAATTATACACCCGTAGCAGCAGGTGCTATTCCCACCGGGGAAATCGCGTCTGTACAAGGAACTCCTATGGATTTTACGAAACCGAAGAGAGTAGGGGATGAAATTGATGCAGACTTTGAGCAGCTGAAATTAACAGGAGGCTATGACCACAACTGGGTGCTGGACGGGGAAAGCGGAGTGCTGCGTCATATTGCTACAGTGGAAGAACCGGTAAGCGGAAGAATAATGAAAGTTTACACAGATTTGCCGGGTGTTCAGTTTTATGCGGGCAATTTTATTGAAAATGAAGCTGGAAAAGAAGGAGCTGTTTATAATCGGAGACACGGTCTGTGCCTTGAAACACAATATTATCCGGATACGGCCAATAAACCTTCCTTCCCGTCGGCAGTTTTCGGGCCTGAAAGAGAATATGATACCACTACGGTGTACAAATTTGAAATATATTGATGTCAGGCAGCGGGCGGAACCGGATAAACGGTTCCGTTTTTGCCGATTCTTTTTTATCTTATAGGGTTCGGGTGTCAAAA
>DNJW01000304.1 GCA_003488965.1 Lachnospiraceae bacterium
TAACTGTCAAAAACAGGATCATATCACAAACATAATCAATGTTCAAACGGTTATCTTGTTTCTTTTAATCATCATCTGCCTTGCCCGTTCCCTCTGCTCTGTGCTGAATGCCCTTGGCGAGTCCAGAGGAGCAGGTTTACGTATATTTGTGCTGAGTGTTTCAGAATGGATTGAAAAGACAGAAATTGACATCAATATAATAAATATAGGATTTGACAGTTTTTCCGATAGGAAATGATCGAAGAAGCAGGGGCTGTTGGATATAATATATATGAAAGATTTTGAAAGTTCGCAGGCTGACAAATTAAAACATATTGTGATGTGAATTCTGAGAAAAGGAAAGGCGGAGGACATAATTATGGCAATGGAGACTGGCGGGAGCTTTCTTGATATTTCAGTTAAGCAACAGAATTACAGCAGTTATTCGGTACAGAATATGACAGAAAACAGCGCAGCAAAAAGCACGGAAAGGAAGAAAACAGGAAAAACAGCGGAAACGGCATCTCCTTGACGATTAATCCCCAGCTTCTGGAAGAAATGCAGAATAATCCAGAGAAAGGGCAAGTGCTGGCCGGTACGAATCTGGATTTGCAGATATAGAGGAATGGATGATGAAAGACGTGTGGAATATTAGAAGAGAAACCATACGTCTTTTATGTGTCAAAGAGAAGAAACCAAACAAGCATATTGGTATAAGTGGATGTCTGCGTTTTGTGGAATTCTATTCATATGTGATATTCTACGGCTTGTGGGTGTAAATGCAAAGATAAAATCATTATAATGAAAGCAGAAAGGAGGAAGCCTTGTGGACCAAATTAAGATTGGCGGATTTATAGCGAAAGAGCGTAAACAGAAAAAACTTACGCAGCAACAACTGGCCGATATTCTTGGAATCAGTAATAAGACGGTTTCCAAATGGGAATGCGGCAATGGACTGCCAGAAATTTCATTGCTGCTGCCGCTTTGTACAGAATTGGATATAAGTGTAAACGAGCTGCTTTCCGGGGAACGGCTGAAGGATGAGGAATATCGGCAGAAAGCGGAGGAAAATATGATGAATTTAATGCAGGAACGGGAAGAGAATAAAAAGAAGCTTTGGCTGACGGTTGCTGTCGGGGTGATAGCGACAATTTCTTTTCTGACAATAATCTTGGTAGAGGGTATGTATGCAGATGCAATCAGTCTGTCTGTCAGGATTTTGCTGATTGCAATAGCCTGCTCTATCTTTGCGATTGGATTGTATGTGGCAATGGAGGGAGAAAGGACAATAGGCTTTTATAAGTGCAGACAGTGCGGGGAAAAATTTATTCCGGGGTTTAGGCAGTATACGATGGGTATGCATATGCTGTCAACCAGACGGATGAAATGCCCATACTGCGGGAAAAAAAGCTGGTGTAAAAAGGTAATGGGAAGAGAGGATTAAGAAGATTTCAATAAGGCGTAAACCGTGCATATATTGCTGGCCGGCGGTATGAAAGTCTATAGCGGTTCAAACAAATATGCCATCATCTGGAGACAGGTTTTAGGATTTGGAGAATGAACAAAATCGTAGAGGAGATGCCGTTTGCACCAAATATTCCATAACAGCAGAACCGGAGGTTATAAAGCCGTAAAGGTTACAAGGGTTGGTTATTAGAATCCCGCTGTTTGACTGTGAAGCAATGTGAATATGGAAAAACTAACTCTAAGTTTAATCCCCCCATTGTAAGGCGTAGAAAAGCCTGCAAGGGGGATTTCATTCTAATTTTTAAAAATCGGAGTAAATATGCGGAATTAATATTTCAGAAACAAATCTTAAACAGAAATGAAACATAAATAAGATATATGGTAGTGTATCAAATAGGCAGGGAGTGTGTGGATGGGGTATGGACAAGGACAAAATTGTGAAAATATTTAAAAAAATATTCCGGAAAGTTTTTCTTTTGCCTCCAGTCCCCGCTTTACTGATTTCAGTCCCGTCCTATGGACTGGTCATTTATGCGCTGACCGGAAAAAATGTGGAACCGGCTGTTGCATATGCAGCCTATTTTTTGTCTGCCTACGCATTCATCATTACAGTCACAGGGATTATAGGTATCGTGCGTTTTGTCCGGCAAGGCATAGATAACCATCCGCTTGTGAAGAAAGCGCTGGGTATCCCGCTGGTCAGCAGATATCTGCGCGAAGATATGTTCCGGGCAGAGACAGGTCTGTATCAGGGATTTTTTATCAATCTTCTGTATGCAGGGGTAAAAATGTTTTCGGGAATTCTTTACAGATCAGTATGGTTTGTAACATTGGCAGTGTATTATATCTTCCTTGCTGTTATGCGTGCTTCCCTGCTCCATTATGTGAGAAAGACCGGGAAAAATAAGGTTTCCGAATGGAAGAGATACCGCTTATGCGGGATTATTCTGCTTTTTATGAACATAGCGTTGACAGGTATTATTATCCTTGTAATCCATCAGAACAGTGGGTTTGAATATCCTGGAATGCTAATCTATGTCATGGCGATGTATGCTTTTTACGCAGTGGTGACGGCTGTCCGGAATGTGGTGAAATTCAGGAAGTACGGAACCCCTGTTATGTCCGCGGCAAAAGTAATTAACCTGACGGCAGCGCTGGTGTCCATGCTGTCATTGGAAACGGCCATGCTGACGCAGTTCGGAGCGGCTGATGATCCTGCGTTCCGGCAGATTATGACTGCCTCTACCGGGGCGGGTATCAGCATCATTGTAGTTGGGATGGCAGTATTTATGATCGTGCGGTCTACGGAGCAGATAAAACATATCAAATAGGAAATTACGTCGTAAGCGTAACAGTTCAGCCTTGCTTGTTCCTCCTGCCCGCTTCGTTGTACGGACTCCGCCTTGCTTGTCTATTTTTTGCAAAATTTTGGATGGGATGTTTCTAAACAAAA
>DNJW01000029.1 GCA_003488965.1 Lachnospiraceae bacterium
TTTTGTGCAATCTGCCAGACGATGTTGCCGGACAGACCTTTTGACACCCGAATCCTATCTTATAAATAGATGACCACTGCCACCATAATACCCAGCAGGGCTCCTATGATAACCTGCAAGGGGGTATGTCCCACAAATTCCTTCAGTTTGTCCTCTACGCTCATCTCTTTTCCCATTTTTATAAACATTTCCATCATTTCATTCAGAACCTTCGCCTGAATACCGGTTTCCCTTCTCACCCCCATGGCATCATACATAACAACAATAGCAAATATTGCTGCCATGGCAAACTGAAAACTCCCTCCACCATATTCGATTCCTGCAGCTGTCGCTAAAGCGCAGACAGTAGCAGAATGGGAACTGGGCATTCCCCCGCTTCCCACCAGCCGCTCTGCTACAAATTTGCGGCTAAACCACATATGGATGGCTGTTTTCAGTATCTGGGCTATAAACCAGCCGGCAATCGCCGCCTTAAACACACGGTTACCTGTTAACTCGCTTAAGAATTCCATTCTTCCAATTCCTTAACTTATGCATTTTTTATATACGCCGCAATTGCATCCTGCCAGTCCGCAAACTTGAAATCCGTAGTCAGCCGCAGCATATAGTTATCTAATACGGAATATGCCGGTCTTGGAGCGGAAGCCGGATTGTCTTTTTCATATTCCTGTGTCGTAATACCCTCTACAGCTGTTTTCTTTCCAGCCAGCCTGAAAATCTCTTCCGTAAAGTCAGCCCAGCTGCAGCTGCCCTCACAGGTTCCGTGAAATATCCCGTAATTATCTGTGGGCAGGAGATAAGCCACTGCTTTTGCCAGCTCGTCCGCACTGGTGGGGGTTCCAATCTGGTCATTTACTACCCTGACTTTATCATTGGTTTCTGACAGACGCAGCATAGTCTTTACAAAATTCTTTCCTTCTCCATAAAGCCATGCCGTCCGAATAATAAAATAATCCTTTGCAAATTCCCTGACAAAATTTTCCCCCGCCAGCTTGGATGCGCCATATACTCCCAGAGGGCTTGTGGCGTCAAATTCTACATAAGGCCGGCTTCCGTTTCCGGCAAATACATAGTCGGTAGAAATCTGCATCAGTTTCGCCCCTATTTCCGTTGCAGCTATGCTCAGATTGCGCGGACCTACCGCATTGATACGGTATGCATTATCCACATCGCTTTCGCAGGCATTCACATTTGTGTGCGCTGCACAGTTGATAATTGCATAAGGCTTTATCTCACGCACAAATGTCATTACTTTATCTATATCGGTAATATCCAGTTCACCCACATCCGTATTTACCAGTTCTATTTCCCTATTTTTGTCATATAGCTTATTAACTGCGGTTCCCAGCTGCCCTCTGCAGCCGGTTACTATGATTTTCTTCATCAGCATACTGCCTCCCAATTATACATTTATTATCAATTATTACCATAATACATCCCCTGCTTTTATTATGCAAGCAGAATTATGCTCCATTTTCCCACTAAATATGGCAATATTGTTATAAAATCTTAAGATTTTTGTTCATATTTTTCTGTCCTACTCTAGTGACTATCTATATTTTATGTGTTATAATGGCGTCTGTGGTCTTTTATTCCTTTATAAGATACTGTGCTGCAAAGCACATGTATTCTTTTTTACTAAATGATATAAATACCATTATTTATGAAAGTGAGGATTATTCATGAAACGATTACAAGTGCTCCTTCTTGTAAGTTTGGCATCCACATTTTTGCTTTTTGGCTGTGGAGATAAGCAAGAAGAAGCTGAGGAACCTGCTGTTGCACAGGTTATCGAAAAGCAACCAGAACTGGAAGAAACAAATGAAAACGAGAATGCAGAAGCGGAGGAAGAAGAAGCTCCGGCAGACGACGAAGCTCCTCCGGAAGAAGGCATGGTAAGGAGTACCCTGACCAATGAATGGATTGACGGCGATTTGGAAAAAGCACGCCCTATTGCAATCATGGTTCCCAACGACTCCTCTGCATTGCCGCATTATAATCTATCCAAAGCAGACATCCTTTATGAATGCCCTGTAGAAGGCGATATCACACGTAGCATGGCTGTTATTAAGGACTGGGAAAATTTGGACCGTATCGGCAATGTCAGAAGCTGCCGTGATTACTTTGTATATTGGGCTTTTGAATGGGATTCCATTTATCTGCATTTCGGCGGACCTTACTATATTAATGAAATCATCGAACGGGATGACACAGACCACATTACAGGATGTGCTTATGGCGACAAGAGAACAGACGGCTTATATGAAGGTACATTCTACCGTTCCACCGATAAAAAAGCTCCTCAAAATGCATATGCAAGCGCAGAGGGCATTAACAAAGGTATCGACAAATTAGGTATTGACAAATCATACCGGGATGGCTATTACAATGCTGACCACTTTAAATTTGCTCCTTCCAAAACACCGAATACGCTGGAAAAATACAGTGATGCAATAGCCGCAAAAGAAATTAATATGGCAGCTGCATATCCGGTTACAAAAACTTCCTTTACCTACAACGAAGACGATGGTTTATATTACCGTTATATGTATGGCAAGCCGGATGTAGACGCTGCTAACAACGAACAGCAGCTGGCATTCAAAAATGTACTTATCCAGTTTACATATCATGAAGTAAGGGATGCGAAGGGCTATTTGATTTTCCAGGTTCATGACACTACAAGGGATGGGTATTATTTCACCAACGGAAAAGGTATCCATGTAACATGGAAAAAGAATACTGACTATGACCCTACTAAATTCTATGATGATGACGGCAATGAAATCGAAGTAAATACCGGCAAAACAATGATTTGTATTGTTGAGGACGGAGATTCCTTTAAAGTTGACGGAACGGATTTAAAGGCAAAATAATATAAAATAAATATTAATAACATATATTGTAAAAGAAACGGCACGTTATATGCCGTTTCTTTTTTGTCT